>JAAWBT010000015.1 GCA_022792835.1 Lachnospiraceae bacterium
TAATGCCCCGTGGTATAAATAGATCTTGCAGGATTCATAAGCAGGGGCGGAAGGACTCGAACCCTCGACATTTGGTTTTGGAGACCAACGTTCTACCGACTGAACTACACCCCTGTGCTACAGCTGAAACCTACCCTCCATTTATACCACAGGATTCCATGCCTGTCAACCAGATTTTTTCTAAAACCACAAAATTTGTCAGCTATGTTTGACTTTTACACCCTCTCAATAAACCGGAGGAACGCTGCCTTCCCCTCTGGTGTCCGCTTATAAACTCCCGCATCCTCTAAAACCTGGCTGAACACAGAACCGATCTCTTTCTGGATCATATCATGGACATTGTCTCCATTCACATCTGGGTAACGTTTCAGGAATTCTTCCGCCCAGTCGGCATGCTTCGCGGTCGCCTCGTCTGCCCGAAGATCCCCGTCCGAAAGAATAACCTCAGCCAGACGTTCCATCTCTCCCTTCAGTCTGGCGGGGAGAACTGCCAGGCCCATAACCTCTATCAGCCCGATATTCTCTTTCTTAATGTGGTGGAGGTTTGCATGGGGATGGTAAACCCCAAGGGGATGCTCTTTGGTGGTGATGTTGTTCCTGAGGACCAGATCCAGCTCATAAACCTCTCCACGCTTTCTGGCAATGGGGGTAATGGTATTGTGGGGCTCTCCGTCGGTGTTGGCATAAATAAAGGCAGCCTCGTCGGTGTAGCTTCTCCACGTCGTGAGAATCTTATCAGCGGCATCCACCAGCTCCCCGGTGTCCTCAGAGCTAAGCCGGATGACCGACATGGGCCATTTGACAATGCCGGCTTCCAGATTCCCGAAGCCGCGAATGGCAACCTTCTCCTCCACAGGGGCCTTCGCCATGGCAAACTCATAGTGACCTCCCTGGAAATGATCGTGGCTCAAAATGGAGCCGCCCACAATGGGAAGGTCCGCATTGGAACCCAGGAAATAGTGGGGGAACTGCCTTACAAAGTCCAGCAGCTTACAGAAGGCATCCCGGTTGATCTGCATGGGGATGTGCTCCTTATTGAACACAATGCAGTGTTCATTGTAATACACATAAGGGGAGTACTGGAATCCCCAGGGCTTTCCATTTACCGTGATGGGAATAATCCGGTGGTTCTGCCTGGCCGGATGGTTCACCCTTCCTGCATAGCCCTCATTCTCTGCACAGAGCAGGCATTTGGGATAACCGCTCTGTTTCGCCAGTTTGGCCGCCGCAATGGCCTTGGGGTCTTTCTCCGGTTTGGAAAGGTTGATGGTAATGTCCATTTCCCCATAAGGAGTCTCCGCTTTCCATTTCAAATCCCTCTTCACCCGGTAGCGACGGATATAATCCGTATCCTGGCTGAAATTGTAATAGAATTCTGTGGCCGTCTCCGGGCTCTTTTCATAGAGCACTCTGAACTTCTGGATAATTTCGCTGGGTCTTGCCACCAGCTTTGCCATGAGCTTCGTGTCAAAGAGATCCCGGTAGACCACACTGTTTTCGATCAGCCCCTTTTCACAGGCATAGTCCAAAAGCTCTGTGAGCACTGGCTCAAGCTCCACGTCATAATACTCTTCTGCCGGCTCCTCATATTCATCAATCTTTAACGTCTCCAGAAGGGCGTTCGTTGTGTAGACGACATCTTCCTTCTCGATCAGCCCCTTCTCCAGACCATAGGTCACCAACTTTTTAATGGCATGTTCAATCATGGCTGTCTCCCCCTTATTTCGCATATCCGTTTGGATGATTCTTGTGCCATTTCCATGCAGTGGCGATGATCTCCTCCAGATCCGCGTGCTCCGGTTTCCAGCCAAGGATCCGTTTTGCCTTCTCGCTGGAGGCAATGAGTCTTGCCGGATCTCCCGCCCGTCTGGGAGAAACGATGGCCTTTATGGGATCCTCCGTCACCTTTCTTGCGGTCTCAATGACTTCTTTAACTGTAAAGCCAATGCCGTTGCCCAGATTGAAAATATCGCTCTCGCCGCCCTCCATCAAATACTTTACTGCCAGGATATGGGCCTGGGCCAGATCTGTCACGTGGATGTAATCCCGGACACAGGTGCCGTCCCCCGTGTCATAATCGTCACCGAAAATGCTGATGGCCTCCCGTTTCCCCAAAGGTACCTGAAGAATCAGCGGAATCAGATGACTTTCCGGGTTATGGGCCTCCCCGATCTCGCCGCTCACATGGGCTCCACAGGCATTGAAATACCGGAGTGACACAAAGCGAAGTCCGTGGGCCAGGCCGGTCCATTTGAACATTTTCTCCATGGAGAGCTTTGTCTCTCCATAAGTATTGGTCGGCTCTGTCCGGTCCGTCTCCTCAATCGGGATCTTCTCCGGTTCGCCGTAGGTGGCCGCTGTGGAGGAAAATACAATCTTATTAAGGCCGTGGGACACCATGCTCTCTAAAAGCACCTTGGTTCCGCAGAGGTTGTTGTCATAATATTTAAGGGGGTTGGTCATGCTCTCTCCCACCAGGGAATTTGCCGCAAAGTGAATCACCGCATCGATATCTGTTTCTGAATCCAGCACAGAATCCACAAACCCGCGGTCTCTCAAATCACCCTGATAGAATTTTGCCTTTGGATGGACTGCCTCTATGTGTCCTGTCTCCAGGTTGTCAATGATCACCACCTCATCCCCCGCATCTACCAGTTCATATACCGTATGGGAGCCGATATAACCGGCTCCGCCAAGCACCAGAATTTTCATGATTTTCCGCCTTTCTTATAATATATAGCTTTGTGCTCCCGCTGCTCTAAAACACCTGGATTCCGCCGTAAGGCCTTACCTTTAACACATGGCAGGAGCCCTCGCCAAATACGCTGTCCAATACTTCTTTGTATTCTTCCACAAAGGAGTTCTTCACGAATGCCTGAATGGTCCCCGCAAAACCGCCGCCGTGTACCCGGCTGACGCCGTTTTCCCCCAGAATGCTCTCACTGACGGCAAGTCCCACAGACACACCCTGTTCCTGCACATTCTTGTTGGTATAGACATTTTGAAGAAACTGGAAAGAAGAGGCTCCCGATTCCTTTATCAGCTTCAAAAAATCCTCAAAACGTCCTTCAGAAAGAGCCTTCGCCTCTGCCGCCGCCCGGTCATTCTCTGCAAAGAAATGGAGGCTTCTGAGCACAGCCCTGTCTCCTGTCTTCTCCCGCACTTTTGAAATCTGTTTCATAAATTCATTCCTGTCCACTTCTCTGAGGGTCTGTTTTCCAAAACAGGCGGCCGCTGCCTTCATCTCCGCCGGAATCTGCGCATAATCATCCGTGAGGTCGGAATGAGACCCTTTTGTGTCCACGATGCACAGACTGTAATGATAAGAATCAAAATCCACAGAAACTTTAGACACCACCGGGGACTTCGGGTCTTTAAAGTCAATACCGATGAGTCCTCCCACAGAACAGGCAGTCTGGTCCATCAGGCCGCAGGGTTTTCCAAAATATTCGTTCTCCGCATACTGGGCGACCTTTGCAATCTCCACCGGATCAATCCTCATCTCATGAAACAGTCCGGAGATTATGGTCCCCACCAGGACCTCAAAGGCCGCTGAGGAGGAAAGCCCCGCTCCGATCAGCACATTGCTGGTCACATAGGCATTGAAACCCTGCTTCGTGGCAAAGCTAAGCTTATCAAGACCTGCCGCCACCCCGCGGATCAGTGCTGCCGTCGTCTCCTTTTCCTCTTCTTGTATGGAAAGATCAGAAAGGTCAACGGTGATCATCTCATAGCCCTCGGATAAAATCCGTATACAGTTTTCTTCATTAAACCCCACCACCGCGATTGCATCCAGATTGATGGAGGTGGCAAGCACACGCCCATACTGATGATCCGTATGATTTCCGCCCACCTCGCTGCGGCCGGGTGTGCTGTAAATCTCGATCTGACCGCCCCCGAAAATCTCCTCGTATCGTTCGATGGCTTTCCCATACCGTTTCTTCTGGCCTTCCACCAGATGTTCATCCACATAAATGTCTTTCAACCGTTTGTCATAAATTCCCTGCATAAGCTCCGAAAGGAGCAGCTTTCCATCCTTCATACCTTATACCAGCCCTTTCCCTTCTCCCTCCCGGCTCTCTGTGTCCGGAGGCATTGTTTCTGGCGGTTTCCCTGCCTTGATTATAACTTTATCCTATCATATTTTTACTAAATATTCAATATATTTTCACTAATATTTTTCATTTATTTCACTAAATATTCTTCAGCCAGATACAGGACCGTTCTGCGGCCATTCTATCCTGTTCTGTTGTGAAATTTTCCAGTCCGGGGCGTCCGGGATTGCTTTTCTCCTTATTTTTGTTTATAATGTCCGGGAAGAACAACTTGAAAGAGAGGGATTTCCGTTGACTACTTTAAAGGATGTTGCAGAAAAGGCAGGCGTCTCCTCCGCTGCCGCTTCCAGAATTCTCAATAATGATACCTCTCTGTCGGTCCCTCCGGAGACCAGACAGAAAGTCCTGGATGCTGCCAGGGCGTTAAATTACCGTAAAAAACAAAAAGCCTCCGCAAAATCCGCCTATACTATGGGAATTTTACAGTGGTTCTCTTCCCTGCAGGAATTGGAGGACAGTTATTATCTTTCCATCCGTCAGGGCATCGAAGATTTCTGCCTGGCCAATTGTTTAAACGTTATCCGTACCTTTAAAAGTGACTTAAACTGTATGGAATCTCTCTCCCAGACGGACGGCCTCATCTGTATCGGAAAATTCACGTCAGAGGAGGTGGCCCAGTTCAAAAAGATCAGCGATTCTTTGCTTCTCATAGATATGGCCTCCCCTGACCCGGAGACATCCTCCATCACCCTGGATTTTGAACAAGCTGTATCAGAGGCCCTGGATCATCTGTACCGGCTGGGTCACCGGGACATCGCCTATCTGGGCGGCCTGGAATATCTTGCCGACGGCTCTCTCTTTCCTGACAGCAGAAGAACTACCTTTACCGCCTACTGTGAAAGCCATGGGATCACTTATCTTCCTTATATGAAGGAAGATAAGTTTTCCAGTGAATCCGGCTATCGGATGATGACAGAGCTCATCGAATCTGGAAATCTCCCCTCTGCCGTCTTCGCGGCCAGTGACCCCATCGCCCTGGGCGCCCTGAATGCGGCCAAGGAGCAGGGATTTCTGGTCCCCGGTGATATTTCTTTTATCGGTTTTGACGACATCAGCCTCTGCCGCATGGCCTCCCCGCCCTTGACTACTGTCCACGCTCCAGCCTACGAAATGGGACGCTGCGGTGCGGGCATCGTATACCATCTTTTAAAAGCTCCTTCCGAGGCTGGTCTTCAGATCAAAATGCCCTGCCGGCTCACCCTCAGGGATTCCTGCCGGGAAAAGAAGAGTTCGAGCAAGGCTTGAACAGTTGCGCCTAAAAGAACAAAAAAAGTGTTTTTTCTTCAAATTAATAGTTGACAACCTGCCTCTTCTATAGTATAGTATTCGTGTTGCCGCTAAAAAGTGGAGCAAGTGCTGGCGTGGCACAGGTGGTAGCGCACCTCATTGGTAA
>JAAWBT010000016.1 GCA_022792835.1 Lachnospiraceae bacterium
ATGTTTATTGTAGGCTCCACATACTGGCCTATGGCTTATGGGCAGATGCCGGGGGATGTTCGGAAGGATGAAGAAGGACTTGCTACTATGAGAGAGCTCGGTCAGAATATGGCATATCTTTTGATTTCCTTGAATACAGCCCAAAAGCATAAAGGTGTCCTTTAGGGAAGCTCTGGAAGAAAGGCGAGTAATAAGATGAAAAAGAAGATTTATATCATGCTTTCATTTCTGCTGCTTTTTATTATGGTTGGATGCGGAAACAAGAAGGCTGGAAATGAAACGGAAAGCGCTCTGCCGAAAAGGGATGGACAGACAGAGCAAGCTATAAATGATGAGCAAGAAGGTTCCGGGACAGAAAATCAGGAATCATCAGAAACAGTCTCAGCGCTGGAACAGGAGTCTGATATGGAAACAAAAACCTTAGTGGCGTATTTTTCTGCCACTGGAACAACAAAGCTGCTGGCAGAATATGTGGCGGAAATTCTAAACGCCGATCTTTATGAGATAGTACCGGAAATCCCTTATACGGAGGAGGATTTGGCATACTATACGAATGGCCGGGCAGACCAGGAGCAAAACGATTCTTCCGCACGCCCTGCAATTTCCGGCGGTGTGGAGAACATGGAAAGATATGATACCATCATACTTGGGTATCCTATCTGGCATGGGCAGGCTCCCCGAATCATCAGTACCTTTTTAGAGAGCTATGATTTCTCCGGAAAAACAATCGTTCCTTTCTGTACCTCCCATAGCAGCGGCATTGGTTCCAGCGCGGATAATTTGCATGATTTATGTTCGGATTCTGCAGAATGGAAGGAAGGAGAAAGATTTGAAGCCGCAACCTCAAAAGAAGAAATAGAGAAATGGCTCAAAAGTATGTAGCTGCATTGGACATATCAGAAACAGGCTGGCAGATAGGCGAAAAGCTTGTGCCTTCCCCTATCTGCCGGGGGCTGTTTTTTACGTTGCTTTAGTTGAAACTTCCGTCCCAGGTTGGCATATTGGAAAGATAGCTGCCCTCAACGGCCGGCACATAATAGGCGCCGAAGTCCTTCAGCCCATGATCCCGTTTTTCTTCGGGAAGCTCCACATAAAATTTGTAATAGGGCATGTAATACTGATCATAAGCTCCGTCCCCGTAAACAAGCTCCACTTTCGCGATATATTCCTCTCCAGGCATCTCATAGGGCACGGTGGTGATATAGTTTCCATTGAGTAAAAGCGCCCTCGCCTCTTCTGTGGAAATGATCGGGTAATTTCCCATGGTTTCCGACAGGTCCGGCTGATAAATCCGCACTAGGTTCATGGTTCCCTCTTCGCTTGCACAAAATTCCACTCTGTTAAAATTGTAGTTGACAATCTGTTCGGTGATGCTCCCCTCCATATCAAAAAACTCCAGGTCATAGCGCTGCCTGTCCGCCTGATATGTGTAATCTCCTCCGCTGATATTGAGCTGGGGCTTTCCCATGCGGATCAGCTTTCCATCATACTGCTCTTTCAGATAGCTCCCGATGGCTCTCAGTTCTTCATAAGAAGCATGATAGGTGAAAGAATAAGGTTCTGGGAGAACGATGGCCGGATCATAGGAAATCCATGCGGACAGGTCCTTTTCCACCCGGATCGTAAGCCCCTGCCTCTGTGCCGTTATCTCGGTGGGCTGCAGATAGGTATTAATAAATTCCTCATCCTCGTCCGAGAGCTTTTCCCGAATCTTTTCCTCATCTTCTCCTTTCGGCGCATTGTCGCCGATCTCAAAATCTTCTTCAGAAAAACCAAGCAGCAAGATCACCTCTTCCAGACGCTTTTTCATCCCTTCCCAGTCAGGATTGGAGACAAACCAGTGCTTGTCATAGGTTCTTGGATTTTTGTAGACAGGAAGGGCCTTCAGAGGAAGCTCCTCATTCCAGGGGTTTGCATTTACAAGCTCCGAGATATCCCGGACCATATAGCCCTCATAGCCCTGCCCGTCAACATTGTTATCGCTTATGGCAAGCACGGTGAGCTCCTCCGGGGCGTCCGGCTCGAGAATCTCTATCTGTCTGTCCTCCTCCCGTTCCGGCCTGTTCTCTCCCTCCCCCCCTTCTGGAGAGACTCCGCTCAGTATCTCTGTCTCAGCCTGGCTCTCGCCTGCGGCGAACTTCTGGGTCGGATTGTCATTCGTCCCGTCTTCAGGGGTATCTTTTAAGATAAATTCTGCCCCCACAAAGATCACCAGGGCCAGGCAGGCCGCGGCGGCTATGCCCCAGAAAAGCCAGGAGCTCTTTTTCTTATGTCCCCTGTCCAGCGCAGCGTCGGCCACCAAATCCTCATCAATCTTTCCCATGGCATCCAAAAGCCTTTCCTGCTTTTTGGTGTCCTCCTCCAGCCTTCTCCCCATTTCCTCTTCCCCATATTTCTTCATAGTACAATTCCCTCCTTTTCCAGATGCTCTTTAAGTTCTCGCCGCAATCGGAACAGCGTAGAAGTGATTTTGCTCTCACTCATGCCATATATACGGGCAATCTCCTTCACTGGAGTCAGATACCAATAACGCTGGATGAAAATATGCCTCTTCTGCTCTGTCAAGCCGTACAGGAACATCTCAATGGCATCCACCAGGAACATTTCCTCCACCGCCTCTTCCACGCCCCCCGCCGCCGGCACACAGTCCGAAAGTTCCGACAGGGCAAGAGCCGCCTGTCCTCCGCCCCGCTTCCCGGCACTGTAGCTTTTAAACCGGTTGATGGAAAGATTTCTCGTAATCTTCCCCAGGTATGCCGACAGCCGGTTGGGATAATGGGGCGGTATGGAATTCCAGGCATTCAGCCAGGTATCATTCACGCATTCCTCCACATCCTCGCGGTTATGCAGAATATTGTAGGAAATCGTCTGACAGAACCTTCCGTATTTTTCTGCCGTCCTCGTGATGGCTGTTTCCGAACGCTTCCAATATAGTTCCAGAATCCTGTTGTCTTCCATTTTCTCTTCCTCCCCCCTGTAATGTAAAGGCCTTCACTTATATACACAGGAAATTTTCCCCTTCCTTGCAGGAAAAACAAATTTTCTTCAAAAAATCATATCACAGAATCCTGTATAATAATTTACTTTTATGGGGGTTATTCCTAATTTTATCAATTATTTTCCCCAAAAACAGGGGAAAACGCTCAAAAATCGGAACAGGGATTGCCTTATCTTTAAAATCCTGTTAGAGTATAGAAGTGATTATTTTTAAAAAAGGAGGTTTTTTTCTATGTTCGATACTGAAAAAACAAACCCTGCTGATTCTGCCTTTGAGGCCCGCCTGGACCAATTGGTGGAATATTGTAAGAATTCCAATCGCATAGATTTGAATCTCTATACAGAATATGATGTGAAACGGGGACTCAGAGAATCCAACGGAAAAGGCGTCTTAACCGGCCTGACGGAGATTTCCGACGTGATCGCCTTTGATTCTGTCAACGGAAAAAAGGTCCCTGTGGACGGGCGGCTCTATTATCAAGGCTACAATGTGAAAGATCTGCTCTTAGATGTGCGGGGCCGGAAATTTGCCTTTGAGGAAATCACTTACCTGCTGCTCTTTGGCAGCCTTCCCTCTCAGGCCCAGTTAGACGAATTTCTGAATCTGATGGGGCATTACCGAAATCTGCCGGATACCTTTGTCCGGGATATTATCATGAAGGCTCCCAGCAAGGATATTATGAACTCCCTGCAAAAAAGCGTGTTGACCCTCTATACTTACGACAAGAATCCGGATGACATTTCCATCCCCAATGTATTAAAACAGTCCCTCCAGCTGATCGCTCAGTTCCCGCTGATTTCGGTCTATGCCTATCAGGCTTACCGGCATTACCATCTAGATGAGAGTCTTGTGATCCGCAATCCTAAGGCAGAGCTCTCCACAGCGGAAAACATCCTGCGGCTTCTCAGACCCGACGGGAAATACACAGAGTTAGAGGCAAGGGTTTTGGATGTGGCTCTGGTTCTTCATGCGGAGCACGGCGGCGGAAACAATTCCTCCTTCACCACCCATGTGGTATCCTCCACAGGGACAGATACTTATTCGGCGGTCACTGCTTCTCTCGGTTCTCTGAAGGGCTTCAAGCACGGCGGCGCCAATTTAAAGGTACAGAATATGTTCGCTGACCTTAAGGAACACGTGTCTGACTGGAAGGACGAGGAAGCTGTCACAGATTATCTGCAGAAGCTTATGCGCCGGGAAGCCTTTGACAAAAGCGGCCTGATTTACGGCATCGGTCATGCGGTCTACACCAAATCAGATCCCCGCTGTGTAATCCTCAAGAAGTATGCGGAAGCTCTCTCAGTGGAAAAGGACCGGGTCGATGAGTTCAACCTGTACAACAGTGTGGAACGGCTGGCCTGCAAACTGCTCTCCGAGCAGAAGAATCTTCACAAAGCCATCTGTGCCAATGTGGACTTCTACAGCGGTTTCGTTTACAATATGCTGGGGCTGCCAAACGAGCTGTTTACTCCGATCTTTGCCATCTCCAGAATCTCCGGCTGGTGCGCACACCGCATCGAAGAGCTGGTTAATTCCAGCAAGATCATCCGTCCCGCCTACAAATATGTGGGACAGCATAAAGAGTATGTGAAGTTGGATGACCGGAAATAACGAATTGACAAGGGGAGTGCTCCTGACTTTTAGCAGGAACACTCCCCTTCATTTATATGTTTTTATTGTTGGCCCTGTTCTAAATTGCAGGATTTAAAAGCCCGTGTTATCGGTACATTGCTGCCAGTTTCTCAAACGCCGCCAGGGATCTCTCGATCATCTCTGTCTTCACGCAGTAGGCGATCCGCACATGACCGGGGCAGTCGAAATCATCCCCGGGCACCAGAAGAAGATCCAGACTCTTCGCCTTTTCACAGAAAGCGTAAGCATCCGGCTCCAGGGAGCGGGGGAAGAGATAGAAGGCCCCCTCCGGCTTCACGCAGGAATACCCCATACTGACCAGAGCGTGGTAAAGCAGATCCCGGTTTTTCTGGTAGACGGCAACGTCGGAGGTCTGCCCGGCACACTCTGACGCTACCCGCTGGAACAGGGCCGGAGCACACACATATCCCAACACCCGGCCGGCGCCGCAGACTGCCGCGTAAGCCTCTTTCGCCCCTTCCATCTCATCCGGAACCACAATATAGCCGATCCGTTCTCCCGGCATGGACAGAGACTTGCTATAGGAATAGCACACAAAGGTGTTGTCATAATATTGGGTCAAATAAGGAACCCCCACGCCGTCAAAGACGATCTCCCGGTAGGGCTCGTCAGAAATCAGGTAAATAGGATGGCCGTATTCCTGTGACTTCTCTTTTAAAAGCTTCACCAGCTTGAGGATGGTCTCCTCCGAGTAGACAACACCAGTAGGGTTGTTGGGAGAATTGACCACAACCGCCTTGGTCTTTGAGGTAAGCTGCTTCTCAAACGCTGCAAAGTTAATCTGGAAACTGTCCGGATCTGCCGGAACCACCACAAATTTCGCCCCCACGCCCTCAGCAAACACCTTATACTCCGGAAAATAAGGGGCAAAGGCGATAAACTCATCCCCCTCCTGGGCCAGCGCCTTGAAACAGACACACAGAGAAGCCGCCGCACCCACCGTCATATACAGATTGTCTCCAGTGAAATGGGTCCCATGGATCTCATTCAGCGATTTTGCGATCCGGTTCCGGACCATGGCATCTCCCTGAGCGCTGGTATAGCCATGGAGGGCTGCCGCATCCTCTTCTTTCACCAGCCTCACGATCGTGTCGCTGACAGACTTTGGCGCGGGCACGTTGGGGTTTCCCAGGCTGAAATCAAAGATATTTTCCCTGCCCACCTGGGCCGCGCGCTTGTTCCCAAATTCAAAGATTTCCCGGATTGTAGAGCGTTTGCTCCCAAGCTCCACCATTTTCTCTGCAAACATGGCTGTCATATCCTCCTCTTTCGTCTTATATTTCTCAAAAATCCAAAGCCGCCCGGCCTCGTATTTCCAACCGCTGCAATCTGTTATCTCTCTTCCAATACTTTTTCCACGCCTGCCAGCTTCACACACAGGCAGAACAGACGGATCGCCTTGTCAAGCTCCTCCAGGGTCGGGAAGGTGGGGGCAATGCGGATATTGCTGTCCTTGGGGTCCTTTCCATAAGGCCAGGTTGCGCCGGCTCCCGTCATGGTGACGCCCGCCTCTTTGGCAAGAGCCACCGTTTTCTTTGCACACCCGGGAAGAGTATCAAGGGCTACGAAATAACCGCCTTTCGGCTCCACCCAGGAAGCCAGTCCCGTACCGCCAAGCTCTGCCTCCAGTGTATTTAATACCATGTCGAATTTGGGCTTTAACGCCTCCCCCAACTTCTTCATGTGGGCACGGATCCCTTCAGCGTTCTTAAAATACTTCACATGGCGGAGCTGATTCAGCTTGTCAAAGCCAATGGTCTGGATCGTCATATGCTTTTTAATCTCCGCAATATTGGAGAGGCTGGACGCCAAAATGGCAACTCCTGCTCCGGGGAAGGTGATCTTCGAGGTGGAGAAGAAGGAGAGAATCCTGTCTTCATTGCCACAGGCGGCCGCAGCCTCAAAAATATCCTTCAGAGGAACATCCTCATAAATGTGATGGACGCCGTAAGCGTTATCCCAGAAAATACGGAAGTCCTTCGCCGCTGTCTTCATGGAAGCAAGCCGGTCCACTGTCTCGTCGGAACAGCAGGCCCCCAGAGGATTGGAATGGAGCGGCACGCACCACATTCCCTTGATGGTCTCGTCCTCTGCCACCAGCTTTTCTACCACATCCATATCCGGGCCGTCGGCCTTCATGGGAACCGGGATCATCTCAATGCCCATATCCTGCGTCACCGCAAAATGACGGTCATAGCCAGGACTGGGGCAGAGCCACTTGATCCCAGGAACATCTTTCCAGGGCTTCTCCCCCTGGGTTCCGAAAAGCATAAGCCTGGTCAAAGCGTCATACATCAGATTCAGACTGGAGCTCCCGCCCACAATGATCTTCTCCGCAGGAATACCAAGCAGATCAGAAAACAGCTTCTTGGCCTCCGGAATTCCGTCCAAGACTCCGTAATTTCTTGCATCCAGGCCTGACTCCGTGTGATAATCATCCAAAGCCGAAAACAACCCGTTGGTGAGGTCAAGCTGAGACGCAGCCGGCTTCCCCCTTGACATATCCAGTTTCAGTCCTTGAGCCTTAAATTCCTCATACTGCTTCAAAAGCTCTTCCTTAAGCTGTTTGAGCTCTTCCCTCGTCATTTCCGTTACAACTTTCATTTTCCTCATTCTCCTTTCCTGGCTTTCGCCCATATGGTCACATTCCTCTCGCTTTATCGGCACATGCCGTCATGGCTTCCATCACGCTGCTTCTCATGCCACGCTCTTCTAAGACCCGTACCGCCTGAATGGTGGTTCCTCCTGGAGAGCACACCATATCCTTAAGCTCTCCCGGATGAAGCCCCGTCTCCTGCACCATCTTTGCCGCCCCAAGGACTGCCTGAGAGGCGAATTCATAAGCCTGCTTTCTCGGCATACCAAGGGACACCGCCCCGTCAGCCATGGCTTCTATAAACAGAAATACATAGGCCGGCGCACTTCCGCTGACAGCGATCACCGCCTCACTCATGGCCTCCGGCACCACCGCGGCCCGCCCGAAGCTTCCCAAAATCTCCATCACCCGGGAAAGCTCTTCCTTAGTCACCAGTTCACCCGGGGAGACGGAAGTGATCCCCTCTCCCACCAGGGCCGGCGTGTTGGGATTACACCGGATAAACTTGAGCCTGCGGCCAAACTGCTCCTCAAACCATGCTAATGTCTTTCCCGGTGCAATGCTCATAATGATTTGTTCTTCGGTCACCTCTTCTTTAATTTCCTGGATCACCTGGCTGTAATACTGAGGCTTCACGGCCAGAACCAGAATCTTTGCTTCTCTTGCCACCTGCCTGTTGTCCCCAGTCACCAAGATTCCCCAGGTTTCCTCTGCATAGTCCAGAGCCTCCCTGCTCCTGTTGGATGCAAGGATTTCCTCAGACGGCACCAGATTTTTCCCCACAATGCCGCCGATCATGGCTTTCGCCATATTTCCACACCCGATAAAACCGATCTCCTTCATAACTTCCCTCGCTTTTTGTGTTTTCTTTTTTCTGTTGTCGCCACAGAAATATCATATTTCCAGCGTAAGCTGTGCCTCCTCCTCTGCCTCCGCCTTAAATTCCTCGATCTGCTCCTGGGATGTCACCGGAAGTTCTTCCAGAGAAGAAACTCCAAAGCTTCTGAGGAAATCTTCTGTCGTTCCGAAAAGAAGCGGCCGGCCCGGCACATTCAGCCGTCCCACCTCCTCCACCAGTCCATACTCAATCAGCTTATTGACCGCGTGGTCTGATTTCACCCCACGGATCTTCTCGATCTCCGGCTTTGTGACCGGCTGCTTATAGGCAATGATCGAGAGGGTTTCCAAAAGTACCTCTGTCAGCACGTATTTTCTGGGCTGGGCTGTCACCCGGATCAGATTTTCATAATATTCTGTCCTGGTACACATCTGAAAGGCCCCCTCCAGTTCAATGATCTTCATGCCCCGGCTCTGCCCGTCATAATCGTCTGCCAGACTTTGCACCAGCTTCCTCGTGGTCTCTTCGTCCTGTCCGATGGCCTCTGCCAAAGACTTTAGCCCCACAGCCCCGCCCATGGCAAACAGCACTGCCTCCAGAATGGTCTTTGCTTCTCTGATCTCCATATATTCCCGCTTTCTCTATGCATCAATACTGGCGGCAATTTCCTCCGCCATCTGTTCCGTATTCTCTTTCAGTTCCTCTGAGGCTTCCAGAATCAGATCCTCCCCCTCATCCGTAAGAGTCACGCTCCCCATTTTCATCAGTTCCAGCACAGCCAGAAAGGTAACGACCAGCTCTATCCGGTCTGTCTGGGCTTTCAAAAGCCCGCTCAGACTCATGCGGCCGCTCTTGGCCGCCATACCTACAATCTGCATGATCTTGTCCGACACCCGGAAAGGTTCCCGCTCAATGCGGCCAAATTTGGAACGGACCGGATCAATCTTATCCTCCTGCCTTTTTAACACTGTCTGAAAAATATCGTTGAGCTTCACCAGGGTGAGGCCGGAAAGGAGCTCATTTAAATCCACCGGCGGACGGTATTTCGCCACTTCCTCCGGTATAGTTTCCGGTTTAAAGAACAGCCGCCCGGCATCCTGCTGACGGTCCTTCAACTCTCCGGCCATGTATTTGTACATTTTATATTCCAGAAGCCGCTCCACCAGCTCCTGCCTGGGATCCTCCTCCTCGCCGTCCTCCCCGGCCTCTGCCGGAAGGAGCATCCGGGACTTAATATCTAAAAGAGTGGCGGCCATCACAAGGAAATCACTGACCAGGTCCAGATCCTCTTTGTCCATGGCCTGCACATACTCCATATACTGGTTCGTGATCTGTGCGATGGGAATATCATAGATATTCACTTTATTTTTATCAATCAGGTGGAGGAGCAAATCCAAAGGCCCCTCAAACACATTAAGCTTCACTGACAGTGCAGGCTGCATCGTTTCTCCTCCTATGATACCCTCTTAAGCCTCACCACCAGAAGCTCCGACATGTTTCCCAGACGGAAATTGACAGAATGGGTCCCCAGCCCGCCGCTGACAATCATCGTCTTTTTTCCAAGCTCAAATTTCCCCTTGCTCCATTTTGGGAAAAAACCATAATCCGGAGCCACCACACCGCCGAGAAAAGGCAGGCAGACGGTCCCGCCGTGATAATGGCCGCTCAAGGTCAGATCCGCCCCCCAGGCCGCATACGCTTCAAAATATTTCGGAGAATGGGCCAAAAGGATATGATATTCATCCCGCCTGGCCACGCCGAGGGTTTCTTCCAGATAACGTGGCGTCATGGGCGTCTTTTTTATTTTCTGATAATAATCCAGATCCAGATTTAGCCCGGTAATGGTAAGGGCATCTGTCCCTTCCCTCAAGGTCAGGGACAGATTGTCAAGGACCGTCACTCCGGCCCGCATCATTTCACTGTACCATTCCTGGTAGGAGGAGCCATAAACTTCTTTATCCCTCCCCATCCTGTCCTCATGATTGCCCAGCCCGTAATAAACCGGGTAGCAAAACGCCAGCCGTTTCAACAGGCGGACACACTCCCCGTACCGGCAGATCCCTTTTCTCGCCATCACCATATCTCCCGCCACCATAACCGCATCCGGATGAACCCGGCGGATGGAAGCCATCATCCGATTATTCCGCTGTCCTGCCCCATTGTCGTGCAGATCAGCCAGCACCACCATGGTATAGCCGTCAAATGCCTCTCCGACTGCCTCGGACTCCACCTCATATTCCCTCACCACCACATGGCTCCTCTCATACCAGGAGCGCGCCAAAACTGCGATGATCAAAATTGACAGGATGATGCCTGCAATCCATAAACCCATGTTGTCTTCCTCTTGCTCTCTTCCGCCTCTCAAATAGAAACGAAGGACTTACCATCGGTTGACAAGGACACACTCGCTCCGGTCTGCATGATTTGCCGGTTTTTTTGCGTTGTCCTCTCTCCGCGTACATCCAGTACGCCTCCATCGTCCGCCTTGAAAAACAGCCAAATCACTGCAGGTGGCGTCAGGGAGTCGGAAAGAGGGGAATTTTCCCATGGGCAAGGCACTGGAACGACGCGGAGAGAGATACACGGAGAGAGTAACGCAGCTCATGTAGAAATTCCCCCTTCTCCGACCGTGTATGCTCTTGTCAACCGATGGTATTATAAACGGAAATAATAAATGCCGCAAGAGGGAAGGGAGAGATTTGCTTTACTTCATTCGGAATCAGGCGGCGAAGCCCTTGTTTGTTTCTGGTACGACTCGTTTAACTGTAAAAATGCCGGTAAAACCGGATAAACATGGCAAGCGCTTTGGAGTGTGCGGCCTGGCTGTTGTAGACGAAGCCGATGGTACGGCTAGGAATGGGCGGAGACATGGGGATTTCCACAAAAGTACCGTTTTCCAGTTCCTTCTGCACAAAATTTTTGATGACGCATCCCGCGCCCAGGCCGATTCTGGCAAAATCGACCAGAAGATCCATGGTGGAGACCTCCAGAAGATGAGAAGGCTCAATGTGCTGTTCCCGGAGATAGTCTTCAATATAGGTACGGCTCACATTGCCCTTTTCCAGCATTAAGATGGTGCCGTTTTGAAAAATATCAGACTGAGCAGCCCCTTCTCTCAGGCGCATATTGGTCAGATAGGCGGGGGTCGCCACAAAACCGTCCTCAATATCCATCACCTTGTCAAAGGCGATGTTTTTTTTGTGGGCAGGTTCCGCGGTCAGGCCCAGGTCAAGCTGCTGCTTTTCTAAGAGCTCCAGAGTTTGGAGGGTTGACTGGTTGTGGATGGTGAATTTCACATGGGGGTAGCGGGCGACAAATTCCTTCAGACAGGGGAGAAGCACATACTTGCATAATACGGTGCTGACGCCGATGCGGATATGGCCCACACCCAGTTCCATCATCCGTTTTAACTCGTCTTCCCCATGGCTTAAGGTCTCAAAGGCGGAGCGGACATGCTCAAAAAGGATCATTCCCTCATCAGTGAGCTGGACACCGCGGGAGTTGCGGATAAACAGGGGAAGCCGGAGATTGTCTTCCAACTTGCTGATAGCTTTGCTGATGGCCGGCTGGCTGATATACAGGCTCTTGGCGGCGCGGGAAATGTTTCCGGTCTGGGCCACTTCGAAAAATATGCGGTACAGAGATAGGTTTTGTTCCAAAATGGACCTCCTTTTTGGGCGACGGCGCCAGTGTATCAAGTTTGTTATATCATAACTGTGTAGAATAGTAAACATATAACTATAAATGAGCAAATATAGAAATTTGCACAAAACTACCCTACCAATTTCAAAACAGCTTCAAGTGACGCACCATTTTTTATGAACTGGTGCAGATTACCGATTCGCTCTGTTTTGACTTGATCTTGAAAATACCA
>JAAWBT010000017.1 GCA_022792835.1 Lachnospiraceae bacterium
ATTGACAGCTTCTTCGAGAAAAAAGGAAAGATCAATCCGAAGAACGCAGTATGCTTTGACAAGGGTGCGGCCCTGTTTGCGTAGTGGAGGATAAAACATGGATTTAAAACGTTTTTTAAAGCCCAGGACCATTGCCGTGGTAGGAGCGACAGAAAAAGAAGGCTTTGCCGGAGGCACCTGCAAGAATAACATGGACTACAGCAGAGATCTGGACCATGTATATTTCATCAATCCCAAAAGGGATACTGTGTTCGGAAAGAAATGTTATCCTTCCCTGGCAGATGTGCCGGAGACCATCGACACGGTGGTGATCGGTACGCCAAAGAAGACGGTGATTGACATCATGCGCCAGGCAAAGGCAAAGGGCGCGGCGGGTGCCGTGGTCTATGCCAGCGGTTTCTCGGAGATCGGCACGCCGGAAGGAAAGGCGGATGAGCAGGAGTTAAAGGATACGGCCAGAGAACTGGATATGGCGGTGATGGGCCCCAACTGCGCCGGGTTTATCAATTCTGTGGATCACAAATACTGCTATTCCATCCTCCACCCGGTCAGGGAGCGGGAGGGAAGTGTGGGCTTTGTGTCCCAGAGCGGACAGATCTGCATGTCCCTGATGGACAGCCCCAATATGACCTTTTCTTACTGTATTTCCTGCGGGAACAGCAAGGCGGTCAGCGCAGAAATGTATCTGGACTTCCTCATCGACGATCCGGATACCAAGGTTGCGGCCATGTATCTGGAGGGCGCTAATGAGCCGGCTCTCTTAGAGGCCTGCTTTAGAAAAGCGGCACAGAAAAAGAAACCGGTGGTTATTTTAAAGGCAGGAAGAAGTGAGCGGGCCAGCGCCATTGCCGCTTCCCATACCGGCTCCATGGCAGGGGCGGATGCCACCTTTGATGCCTTATTCCGCAAATACGGCGTGATCCGTGTGGACGACATGCAGGAGCTTCTCAGTACTTGCCTTATGCTGGCGCAGCTTCGCTCCATGCCGGCCAAGCGGTGCAATTTTGCGGCGATCTGCCTGTCTGGCGGAGAGACAGCCATCTGTGCCGATGAAGGTTATAAGCTGGGACTCCGATACGGAGATTTTGAGCCGGAGACGGTGGAAAAACTGAAAGGCTTGCTGCCCTTTTATGCTTCGCCGAGAAACAACCCTCTGGATATTACGGCGACGCCGGCTTACCAGCCGGAGGTGCTGGCAGAGACGATCCTGGCGGTTATGGATGACCCGAACATTGATATGGCCCTTTTGGGATTCACCCTGATGGACGAGATTGTGGACGATTCCTTCTATATTATGTTTGAGGGGATTAAGATGGCCCTTGAGAAGACGACAAAGCCGTTTGCCTGCCTGAACTTCATTGAGATGAGCAGGAATGCGGAACTTACCGCAAAATTTGCGGCTCTGGGCGTTCCCATGCTGCCCTGTACCAAATATGCGTTTGCCGCTCTTAAGTCTCTACAGGATTATGTGTCTTATGAGGCCAACGAGCACACACTGGCGGTGGCGATTCCGGATCAGAAGCTTAAGGGAAGACAGGCGCTCAGCGAGTATGCCAGCAAATCTATGCTGAAGAAAGCAGGCTTTGCCATTGACACAGGTTTTGTGGCAAAGACGAGAGAAGAAGCCATGAAGGCAGCCGAAGAGGCCGGTTTCCCGGTGGCAGTGAAGATCGAGTCGGATGAAATTCTCCACAAATCAGATGTGGGCGGCGTGAAGCTGAACCTGAAAAATGCCGATGAGGTGGGTAAGGCCTGCGACGAGATTCTGGAGAATGTAAAACAGAATGCAGCAGGAGCCAGGATCAACGGTCTGCTGGTCCAGCGTATGTTTGAACCTGGAAAAGAACTCATTGTGGGAGTGAAGAGCGATCCTCAATTTGGCCCCATGGTGCTTCTGGGCCTGGGAGGTGTTTTTGCGGAAGTATTTAAGGATACGGCCATCTATCCTGCCCCTTTCAATAAAACAGAGGCTATGGATATGATCAGTTCCTTAAAATCCTATAAATTGCTTACGGGATACCGGGGGGAGGAGCCCTGTGATCTTGACGCCGTGGCAGAATTCCTTGTGAAGCTTAGCGATTTCGCTGTGGCAAACAAGAACCGTCTGGTGGAGATGGATATCAATCCGCTGTTTGTCTACCCGAAGGGAAAAACCCCCGTGGCGGCCGACGCGCTGATTGTACTGGCGGAAGAAGAGTAACAAGTCAAAACTATATATCAGGAGGAAGGAACACATGTTGAATATCAAGATTGAATTGACAAAGAACCCGAAGGCAAAACCGGATATGGTAAACAATCCCCCCGCATTTGGGAGCATGACGACAGACCATATGTTTGTCATGGATTACAATAAGGAAAAGGGATGGCATGATGCCAGAATTGTTCCTTACAGCACCATCCAGGTGGAGCCTATCTGCATGAGCTTCCACTATGCGCAGGAGATCTTTGAGGGAATGAAAGCCTTCAAATCCAAAGACGGAAATCCCTTACTGTACCGTCCGGATATGAACGCGAAAAGGTTCCAGAGATCTGCCCGCCGCGTATGTATCCCGGAGATCCCTGTGGAGGATTATATCCAGGCAGTGACAGAGTTTGTGAAGCTGGAGAAAGATTGGATTCCCACAGAGCCGGAGACCTCTCTGTATCTGCGCCCGGTCTGCTTTGCAACCCAGGCTTCAGTAGGTGTGGAAGCCGCGGATGAGTACAAATTCTTCATCATCGCCTGCCCGGTAAAGGCATATCACACGGGCTTTAACACAGATGACAGCTGTTGGGTGGAGACCAAATATTCCCGTGCTTCCGAGGGCGGCACCGGCGGCGACAAGTGCGGCTGTAACTATGCCAACACGCTGCTTCCCCAGGCCAATGCAGAAGCCCGCGGCTACACAGAGGTGGTGTTTGCAGACGGTGTTGAGCACAAGTACATTGGCGAGATCAGCGCCAGCAATATCATGTTCGTCATTGACGGCGTGGTGGTGACTCCGGAATTGGACGGAACAATCCTGCCCGGTATCACGAGAGACAGTATTTTAAGCCTGTGCAGAAAATGGGATATCCCCTGTGCAGAGAGAAAGATTTCCGTAGACGAATTGAGAGATACCTTAAAGAACGGCAAGTGTACGGAGGCCATGTCTCTTGGAACTGCAGTGGTCATTGAGCCCATCGGCGCTTTTGGCTTTGAGGATGCGGGACGCCTGACAGTGGGAGACGGAAAGCCCGGCCCCATCAGCACACGTCTTTACAATTCCATCATCGCAATGCAGCACGGAGAAGCAGAAGCTCCTGAGGGATGGGTTGTAGAAGTAAAGTAATTACATAAAGTTATGACAGGCCATTGACCTGCATAGAAAGAGCTCTTATAATAAGGGTGCCTTTATTGGCACCCTTATTGAATTTTGGGAGGTTTGAGCAGGATGGTGCGAGTACGCGGGAATACTTATGTGGAGTCAATCGGAGCCACGGACATTGGTATCTATATGCTGGACGAGCGAAATGTGGTCCTGATTGATTCTGGAGAATACCCTTCCGAGCAGTTTATGGGGATGCTTCGTGAGAAGAAGTGGATTGTGCGGGGTATCTTACAGACACACATGCATATTGACCACATCGGAAATAATGAAAACCTGGTGCGGGAGTTTGGCGCTTGGGTGATTGCGGACGAGGCAGAAGCGGAGGATGTGGCCATGTGGGGGATGACGCTTCCTTACCCTGTGTGCTATGAGTCCTGCGGCCACGCCGCGGTCATAGACGGTAGAACTTTTGAGACAATCCGGACGCCAGGACATTCGCCGGGGCACCAGCTCATCATCACGCCGGATGAGGTCTGCTTTCTTGGGGATGTGATTATGTCCAAGGAGGCCCTTGCCATGGCGAAAATGCCTTACCGGCGCAGGACGGAGGAGTCATTAGACAGCATCCGGCTTCTGTATGGCCTGCCTTATGACTGCTATGTGGCGGCCCACAGAGGGGTGATGGACCGGAAAGAGATGAAACGGAGCGCTGAGCTTAACATAAGGAAGGAAGAAGAGCTCCTTAAGGTTTTGGAGAAGCTAATCCTGTGCCCGATTCCTCTTGGGGAACTGGAGATTGCCTATATGAATGCAGTCCATGTGAAGAACCCTTTGACCCAGAGGGAAGATTACATGCATGTTTCCGCCAGAGGACGGATTGAAGAGCTGGGCCGGAGGGGCAGGATCCGAATCCGGGAAGGATGGGTCTTTCCGTCTCGGCTGCTTCCTGACGGAGACAGAACATGATATCCCAATCGCACAGGTAGAAAGCTTTTCGAAAAAAGTACCGTATTTCTTAAGAAAATCGAAGGATTCTTCTATTGTGCGGCCGTATCAACTGTGATAAAATAATTCATAGCTGTGAAACTTGACAGGATTTGGGGACAGAACTTATGATAGCAATCATTGATTATGATGCAGGAAATTTAAAAAGCGTAGAAAAGGCGTTTCAGTTTTTGGGGGAGACGCCTTTGATTACCAGAGACAAAAAGGAGCTTCTCGCTGCGGATAAGGTGGTTCTGCCAGGGGTGGGAAGCTTTGGCGATGCCATGGGAAGGCTTCATCAGTATGGGCTTGTGGAAGTGATTCGGGAAGTGGTGGACAAGAAAACCCCTTTTCTGGGAATCTGCCTGGGGCTTCAGCTCCTTTTTTCAGAGAGCGAGGAGTCTCCCGGCGTTCCAGGGCTTAACATTCTGCCGGGAAAGATCGTGAGGATTCCCGACGGGCCGGGGCTGAAAATCCCGCATATCGGCTGGAACTCCCTGGAGCTTCCAAAGGAAACCAGACTGTTTAAAGGAATGGAGGAAGGCGCTTATGTGTACTTCGTCCACTCCTATTATCTGAGGGCGGAGGATGAGGACATGGTGGCAGCGACGACACAGTATGGCGTAAAAATCCATGCTGCCGTGGAGTATGAGAATGTGTTTGCCTGCCAGTTCCATCCGGAAAAAAGCAGCAGTGTGGGACTTGGAATCCTTAAAAATTTTGCGGGACTTTCTTAAAGGGGGAAGAATATGTTTACGAAACGGATCATTCCCTGTCTGGATGTCCACGGAGGACGTGTGGTCAAGGGAGTCAATTTTGTCAATTTAAGGGATGCGGGCGATCCAGTGGAGATTGCGGCGGCCTATGACGAGGCCGGGGCGGACGAGTTGGTGTTTCTGGACATTACGGCTTCTTCGGATGCCAGGAATACGGTGGTGGATATGGTGCGCCGGGTGGCAGAGAAGGTGTTCATTCCCTTTACTGTTGGAGGGGGCATCCGGACTGTGGAGGATTTTAAGACCCTTCTCAGGGAGGGAGCGGATAAGATTTCCGTCAATTCTGCGGCAATAGATAACCCGGAACTAATTTCCCGGGCAGCGGACAAGTTCGGAAGTCAGTGCGTGGTGGTCGCCATCGATGCGAAGCGGAGGGGTGACGGCTCTGGTTGGAACATTTACAAAAACGGAGGCCGGGTGGATACGGGGATCGACGCACTCTGGTGGGCGGAGGAGGCAGACCGGCTGGGAGCTGGGGAAATCCTCCTTACCAGTATGGACTGTGACGGAACCAAGGCCGGTTATGACAATGAGCTGACGGCTGCGGTGGCGGAACAGGTTTCCATACCGGTGATTGCATCCGGCGGAGCAGGCGCCATGGAGCATTTTTATGAGACGCTCACAAAAGGGAAGGCAGATGCGGCCCTGGCGGCATCTCTCTTCCATTATAAAGAGCTGGAGATCAAAGAACTAAAGACTTATCTGGCAGGGCGGGGGATTCCCGTCCGGCTGTAGAAAAGGACAAAGGGTGAGAGTATGGGGGCTATTTCCAATGACTGGCTGGAGCCGCTTACGGTGGAATTTAAAAAAACGTATTATGCCAGGTTATATAAAAAGGTAAAAGAGGAATATAATACTAGACAGATATTTCCGGAGTCGAAGGATATTTTTTCTGCTTTCGAGCTGACGCCGTTTCATCAGGTGAAGGCAGTGATACTGGGGCAGGATCCTTATCACAATGTGGGGCAGGCCCACGGGCTGTGTTTTTCTGTGAAGCCGGGGGTGGAGATCCCGCCGTCTTTAGTAAATATCTATCAGGAGCTTCACGACGATCTGGGCTGTTATATTCCCGATAACGGATATCTGACAAAATGGGCAAAACAGGGGGTTCTGCTTCTCAACACAGTGCTGACAGTGAGAGCCCATGCGGCCAATTCCCACAGGGGGCTTGGCTGGGAGGAATTTACGGACGCGGCCATAAAGGCGCTCAACGGTCTGGATCAACCCATGGTGTTTATTTTGTGGGGAGGACCGGCCAGGAGTAAGAAAGCCTTTCTTCACAATCCGAATCATCTGATTCTGGAGGCGCCCCATCCCAGTCCCCTCTCTGCATCCCGGGGATTTTTCGGGAGCCGTCCTTTCAGTAAGACCAATGAGTTCCTGAAGGCCCACGGTTTAGAACCCATTGACTGGCAGATTGAGAATATCGGGGAGAGAGTATGAGCATTTTAGAGTTTATCAAGGTTTTGGTTTTCGGTATCGTAGAGGGGATCACCGAGTGGCTGCCCATCAGCAGCACAGGCCATATGATCCTCCTGGAAGATCTGCTTCCCCTTGAGGTGACGCCGGAGTTTATGGAGATGTTCCGGGTAGTCATTCAGCTGGGAGCGATTCTGGCAGTGTGTCTGCTCTTTTTTAAGAAACTGAATCCATTTTCCTCCAAAAAGAGCGTTCGCCAGAAGAGACAGACCTGGAAGCTGTGGGGAAAGGTGATCGTGGGCTGCATCCCTGCCGGGATTCTGGGCGTTTTATTTAATGACTGGTTCGACGAGCATTTTTATAACAGCTACGTGGTTGCGGCCACTCTGATCATTTATGGTATCCTATTTATTGTTTTGGAGTGGAAGAACAAACACCGGCATTTTGCCGTAGAGCGGTTCCCTCAGCTTACCTATGGAGACGCGTTGATCGTCGGACTGTTCCAGGTACTTTCCCTGGTCCCGGGAACGTCCCGTTCCGGAGCGACTATTTTAGGCGCCATGCTCATCGGCATTTCCAGGCCCATCGCGGCGGAGTTTTCCTTTTTCATGTCTATTCCGGTCATGTTTGGAGCAAGTTTCCTGAAGCTGATCAAATTTGGCTTTGATTATACGGGGACGGAAGTGGCGGTGCTGCTGACAGGTATGATCTCCGCTTTTCTGGTTTCTGTGGTGGCGATTAAGTTCCTGTTAGGATATATCAGGAAAAAGGATTTTACTGCATTTGGTATTTACCGGATTGTGCTGGGACTTCTGGTACTGGCATATTTTCTGGTGAAAGGACAGACGGCGGCCTAATCCGCCACAGTGTACAGCATGTTGATTTTGTAGAAGGAGTAATGTTATGTCTGATGCAAGACTTGGCCGGCGCAGGCCGGGAACAGGGGGATATAGAGAGAGGGAGGAGGCGCCCAGAAGGGGAAGTGAATATGAGAACCTGACCCGATTTTCCCGGCAGGAAGATTATTATGAGGAGCCGGAGGAAGATATCATTCCCTGGAGTGAATTTGACGAGGAGAGGCCCAGGCGGACAAAGCGTAGACAGCAAAACGGCATATTAAAACTTTTCTCTGCCCTGGGACCGATTCTCTATTTTCCGACAATGCTTTTTTATCTGGAACTTGCCTTTCATATTTATATGGGCGAGGGGATCCGTTATTTTCCGGTGTGGCTGTTTTTTTCCGTGTCCATGGGATTTTTCTTCTCGCTGTTTGCCATCAATTTTAGCAGAGGAGCCAATCGGATTATCACTTACGTCCTGACCTGCCTGATCAGTCTGATCTATATGGTTGAGATGATGACCAAGAAGATCCTGGCCACCTATTATCAGCTGTTCAGTATTGCAAAGACGGCGGCGGGCAATAAGCTGACGGACTATATGGACGCCATCATTGACGGGATACTCCACAATCTCTTTGGGCTTTTTCTGATGCTTGTGCCGGTCATTTTTATCTTTACCATCGGGCGGAAGTTTTACAATTTTAAAAGGAAATGGATTGGCCTTTCCGGTGTGGTTGCGGGAGCGGTTGTGGTGGCTCACCTCTTGGGACTTTTGGTTATCCATCTGCCCTGGCGGGGGGATTATACGCCGGGAATGTTGTATCAGACGGATACCAATGCGGACGACCAGGTGCAGCAGCTTGGAGTGAACACCATGCTGCGGCTGGACTTAAAGCACAGTCTGTTTGGAGTCAAGGTGAAACGGGACGATGATTTTGCCAGCCCGGATCCGGTCTATACGGCAGAGAGTGTTCCGGGGACGGGGGAGTCCGGGGAGAGCGACGCCAATGTGAACGCAGAGCTTCCGGAAACATCTGCGGGGTTATTTACCAATACAGATACCTCGCCCAATGTGATGAATGTGGATCTGGAAACCCTGGCGGCCAACGCGCCCAATGATGACCTGGCGTGGCTGTGTAAATATTTCAACAGCCAGACGCCCACCAACAAAAATAAATATACAGGGGCCTTCAAGGGCTATAATGTGATCTTTGTGACGGCAGAGGGGCTGACTGGTTATGGAATCAGTGAAGAGCTGACCCCTACCCTCTGGAAACTGTCCCACGAGGGCTTTGTATTTAATAATTTTTATACGGCCCTCCATTATACCAGCACAGCCGGAGGGGAATGCCAGAACATGCTGGGGCTTTATCCCAAAAACGGCAATCCGATTATTACCCAGGACAGCGGAGCGGCAGGAACCAACTGGTACTTTAATTTGGCCCAGCAGCTGAATCGGGCAGGATATGTCTCGGCGGGTTATCACGCCAATGGAGATATGTATAAGCGGCAGGCGTGCCATACAAACATGGGTTATAAGTGGTGTCAGGAGGAAAGCGGATTTCCGCTGGAAATGGATGCCGCCGGCGCCAAATCGCTGTGGCCCCAGTCAGATCTTTATACGGTCGAACAGACCATTGACCAGTATATTAACAGCGAGAAGCCTTTTAATGTTTATTATCTGACCATCAGCGGCCATATGCAATATGGATTTGAGGGCAATGCCATGGCCAGAAAAAATCAGGCGGCAGTCAGCGGGACCGGGTATACGGAGCTGACTCAGGGTTATCTGGCCACCTGCATTGAGCTTGACAAGTCCATGGAGTATCTGCTTCAGAGGCTGGAGCAGGCGGGAATTGCTGATAAGACCTTGGTTGTGCTGGCTCCTGATCATATTCCTTATTTCAATGTTGCCAATATAGAGGAGCTGGCAGGAAAGAGCTTTGTCTCCGGCGACAGTGAAAATCTGGCGAAGAACCTCAATGAGTCCATGATTACGGATTACAATCTGTACAAGAACACGCTGATTATGTGGAGCGGCAGCATGAAGGAACCGGTACAGGTGGATAAGGTCTGCTGTCAGGTGGATATTCTCCCCACAGTCTCCAATCTTCTGGGCCTGGAGTATGATTCCAGGATGCTATCCGGCACAGATATCCTGTCGGATTCAGCGGGAGTGGTGGCCTTTAACTCCGGCTGCTGGCTCAGCGACGCCGGGTATTATAACCGGTATGATGAAACCTTTACACCTGCGGCCGGCACATCCATGACACCGGAGCAGCAGGAGGAATATGTGGCGGCCATGCGAAAGGTAGTGGCCAACCGGAGGGCGATCTCAGAAATCTGCCTCAATGACAACGCCTATGAGTATATTTTTCCCGGAACCAAAAACAGTTCCAGCTTTTCACCATAATAGTCTATAAAAATAGACAGAACAGCCCTTTCCGGCGAACGGAAGGGGCTGCTTTTATGAGGTTTTTTCTGATTGTATATTTTATTCTTACGACTCTGATTTTCTTTGTGCAATTTATGGCTTGCATTCCGGAGAAAGCTTGTTATAATAGTGTCTTGCAGGTATAACGACTACAGAAGAAAATGACAGGCATAAGGGGAATGAGTGATGAAACGGTCATACGAGATTGACATGTGCAACGGCCCGCTGTTCGGAAAGATTTTACGATTTGCGGTGCCGCTTATTTTATCAGGAGTGCTGCAGCTTTTGTTCAATGCCGCCGACATTATCGTGGTGGGACGGTTTACGGGAAGTGATGCCCTGGCAGCGGTGGGTTCCACCAGTTCTCTGATCAATCTGCTGGTGAATCTCTTCATCGGCGTCTCTGTGGGGGCCAATGTGATGGCCGCCCGCTACTATGGCTCCGGAAGTGAGAGAGAGATGTTTCAGACAGTTCACACAGCGATTCTGACGGCCTTGATTGGGGGCTGTTTTATGATTTTTGCCGGGGTCCTGGTGGCCGGACCGGTTCTGGAGCTGATGGGAACGCCGGAGGATGTGCTTCCCCAGGCAGTGCTGTACATGCGGCTGTATTTTATCGGGATGCCGGCTTTCATGGCATATAATTTTGGGGCTGCCATTCTGCGGGCCATCGGGGACACGAAGCGTCCCCTGTATTTTCTGTCTGCGGCCGGTGTGATCAATGTACTGTTCAACCTGCTGTTTGTGGTGGTTTTCCATATGGGAGTGGCAGGGGTCGCCATTGCCACGGTGACTTCCCAGGTAATTTCCGCCTTCCTGGTACTGCGCTGTCTGTGTAAAAGCGAAGGGATGTACCGGCTGGAGCTTCGCAGGCTTCACATTCACAAGGATAAGCTGGTCGCCATGTTAAAGATCGGGCTTCCGGCCGGTTTCCAGGGAATGATGTTCAATATCTCCAATGTGCTGATCCAGTCGTCTGTCAATTCCTTTGGATCCCTGGTCATGGCCGGAAACACGGCGGCAGGCAATATTGAAGGATTTGTCTACATTGCCCTCAACGCCATTTATCAGACTTCACTCAGCTTTACCAGCCAAAATGTGGGGGCACGCCAGTATAAGCGGGTGAACCAGGTACTGGCAGTCTGTGTGCTGATCGTGACTGTTTTGGGGACTGTGCTGGGAGTGGGAGCCTGGCTTTTGGGAGATGTGCTCCTTCGGATCTATTCCTCTGATCCCCAGGTCATTGCCTGCGGCGTGGTCAGGCTGGCGATTATTTCCGTACCTTATGCCCTGTGCGGAATCATGGATGTCCTTGCAGGAACCCTTAGGGGAATGGGCTGTTCCATCACCCCCATGATCACTTCCTTAACGGGAGCCTGCCTGTTCCGGGTAATCTGGATTTTCACCATATTCCGCCTGGAGCACAGTCAGCTCATACTTTATATGTCTTATCCCATTTCCTGGACCTTGGTGCTTCTCATGAATCTGGCTTGTTACCTGGTCATCCGGAAAAGGCGGTTTAGTCCATCCAGAGAAATTCGAATCTGAGGGCAAAAATCTGACGGCAGACATTTCGCCCAGATACACCAATGTGCATAAAAAAGAGAACATCTGAATTTTTTTTCAGACGTTCTCTTTTTTGGTAAGCGACTATTATCACATCCAGTTTACTTGTGACAGTCTCAGGCCTCTTTTTTCACCTGCTTCAGATTTTTCTGGGCAGTGGCAAGCATAAGCTTGATCCGGTTCAGCTGGTTGACCTCGCTGGCGCCGGGATCGTAGTCCACGGCGATGATGTTAGAATCTGGATATTGCCTGCGCAGCTCCTTGATGACCCCTTTTCCCACCACATGATTGGGCAGGCAGCCAAAGGGCTGGGTACAGACAATGTTGTTAGTACCCGTGTGGATTAACTCCAGCATCTCGCCGGTTAAAAACCATCCCTCTCCCGTCTGGTTGCCCAGAGAGACGAAGGGGGAGGCAAGTTCTGCCAGGCTTTCAATTTTGGCTTGAGGCAGGAAATGGCGGCTGGCGTTCAGTTCCTCGCGGGCTGTTTTGCGAAGCCACTCTAAAAGAGAGATGCCTATGTTGCACAGGCGGGCCGTGGACTTTTTAAAGCCCAGATGTTCGGCCTTGAAATTGGTATTGTAGAAGCTGTATAGAAGGAAATCTGCAAGGTCTGGCATGACTGCCTCGGCGCCTTCTGCCTCCAGAAGCTCCACCAGATTGTTGTTGGCCAGGGGAGAAAATTTCACCAGAATCTCTCCGACGATGCCGACCTTGGGCTTTTTCATATCCTCGTGGATAGGGAGCGCATCAAAATCCCGGATAAGGGCACGGATATTTTTCTTAAACCGTCCCATGGAAGGCCGGCGGTCTGCCAGGTCCCTTATGCAGCGGGTTTCCCATTTCTTATGAAGTTCGTTTGCAGAACCAGGAACCAGCTCATAGGGGCGCATCCGGTAGAGCACCCGCATAAACACATCCCCGTAGATGACAGCCTGCATGGCTTTCATTAACAGAGGGAGGGTAAAGGAAAAGCCAGAATTGGATTCCAATCCCTGGGCACTCAAAGAGATCACGGGGATCTGCGGCATCCCGGCCCGCTCCAGGGCGCGGCGGATAAAACCGATGTAGTTGGAAGCGCGGCATCCTCCTCCAGTCTGGCTCATAAACACGGCAGTTTTGTTCAAATCGTACTTGCCGGACAGGAGCGCTTCCATGATCTGTCCCACCACGATGAGGGAAGGGTAACAGGCATCGTTGTTTACATATTTCAGGCCCACATCCACAGCGGCCTTGGTGTGATTTTGCAGAACCTCCACATGGTAGCCGCAGGAAGAGAGGGCAGGCCCCAGGATATTAAAATGGATGGGACTCATCTGAGGGCAGAGGATGGTATAATCCTTGCGCATCTCTTTGGTAAACTCCACCCGGTGATAGGAAGAGGGAACGATCTTTCTCTCAATTTTCTTTTCTTCCCGAACCCGGAGAGCTGAGATCAGAGAACGGACCCGGATCCTGGCGGCCCCCAGGTTGCTCACCTCGTCTATTTTTAATACGGTGTAGATCTTTCCGGAACGGGAAAGGATATCATTCACCTGATCTGTGGTCACAGCGTCCAGACCGCAGCCAAAGGAATTTAACTGGATCAAGTCCAGGTTGTCCCTGGTCTTTACGAAATTGGCGGCCCGGTAAAGTCTGGAGTGATACATCCACTGGTCCATGACAATCAGAGGCCGTTCCACCTGCCCCAGATGGGAGACAGAATCTTCCGTCAGCACGGCGATGCCGTAAGAGGTAATAAGTTCCGGAATCCCGTGGTTGATTTCCGGGTCCACATGGTAAGGCCGTCCGGCCAAAACGATGCCGCGACGTCCCGTTTCTTCCAGGTAACGGAGAGTCTCTTCCCCCTTTTTCTCCATATCCAGGCGGAATTCCTCCAGAGCCGTCCAGGCCGCTTTTGCCGCGGAGGCAGTCTCAGTTGCCGAAAGACTCCACTTCTCGCCGAACTGTTCTACCATATATCCGGTCAGGGATTTGGTCAGAGTTTCCTCGTCGGCAAAGGACAGGAAAGGGTTCAGGAAGGGAATGCCGCAGTCCCTGAGCTCTTCCACATTGTTTTTGATGTTCTCCGCATAGGAAGTGACAATAGGGCAGTTGTAGTGATTCTGCGCATCGGGCGTCTCTTTCCGCTCGTAAGGAATACAGGGGTAGAAGACAAAGTCTACCTCCTGTTTTAAAAGCCAGGTCACATGGCCGTGAACCAGTTTAGCCGGGTAACATTCGGATTCACTGGGAATGGACTCAATGCCCAGCTCGTAGATTTTCTTTGAGGAGGGCGGCGACAGGACCACCCGGACCTTTAAAGTCTCAAAAAATTTCGCCCAGAAGGGAAAATTCTCGTAGAGATTGAGAACGCGGGGAATCCCCACAGATCCCCGGATAGCTTCGTGCTGGGGCACCGGCTCATAAGAAAATACCCGTTTGTACTTGTATTCAAAGAGATTGGGAATGTTCTCCTTGTTCTTTTCCTTTCCAAGTCCCCGCTCGCAGCGATTGCCGGATACAAACTGGCGGCCGCCGGAGAACCGGTTGATGGTAAGAAGACAGCTGTTGGTACAGCCCTTACACCTGGCCATCTTCGTATCATAGGTGAGGGAAAGAATTTTCTCCATGGGAAGCATGGAAGTTGTCTTTTCCGGGGAGTAACGTTCCCTGGCCACCAGGGCAGCCCCGAAAGCTCCCATGATTCCGGCGATATCCGGACGGACAGCGTCGCAGCCTGCGATCCGCTCAAAGCTTCTGAGGACAGCGTCATTGTAGAAGGTGCCGCCCTGTACTACCACCTGTTTTCCCAGATCGGAGGCGCTGGTGATCTTGATGACCTTAAACAGCGCGTTCTTAATGACAGAGTAGGCCAGCCCGGCGGAAATGTCGGACACCTCAGCTCCCTCTTTCTGAGCCTGTTTCACATTGGAATTCATAAATACCGTACATCGGGTGCCAAGGTCAATGGGATTTTCGGCAAACAGAGCCTCCCTGGCAAAATCCTGTACACTGTAATTTAAAGATTTTGCGAAAGTTTCAATAAAGGAACCGCAGCCGGAAGAACAGGCCTCATTGAGCTGGACACTGTCCACGGTCTGATTTTTGATCTTGATACATTTCATGTCCTGTCCGCCGATGTCCAGGATGCAGTCCACCTCAGGGTCAAAGAAGGAAGCCGCGTAGTAATGGGATACTGTCTCAACTTCCCCCTCGTCCAGCATAAGGGCGGCCTTGATGAGAGCTTCCCCGTAGCCGGTGGAGCAGGAATATTTGATGGAGGCGCTGGGCGGCAGAAGTTCGCTGATCTCCTTCATGGCCCGGATCGTGGTCTTTAGAGGGCTTCCGTTATTATTGGAATAGAAGGAATAGAGCAGAGAACCGTCCTCGCCCACCAGGGCTACCTTGGTGGTGGTGGAACCGGCGTCAATTCCCAGGAAGCAGTCTCCCTCGTATGTATCCAGCTCAGCTGTGGCCACATTGTGGCGGCTGTGCCGTTCTAAAAATTTGTCATATTCCTTCTGATCTTTAAAAAGCGGTTCCAGCCGCTTGACCTCGAACTCCATGCGGACCCCGGAACGCAGCTTCTCACAGAGCGCTTCCAGAGAGGTGTGGATCTCTTCCTTTGGATTCATGGCGGCGCCGATGGCCGCAAAGAGATGGGAATGTTCCGGCGCGATAATGGCGTCCCCCGTCAGATGGAGGGTGCGGATGAAGGCGGCTTTTAATTCTGAAAGAAAATGAAGCGGGCCGCCCAGGAAGGCCACATTGCCCCGGATGGGTTTTCCACAGGCGAGACCAGAAATGGTCTGATTGACCACCGCCTGGAAAATAGAGGCCGACAGATCTTCTTTGGTGGCGCCCTCGTTGATCAAAGGCTGAATGTCAGACTTTGCAAAGACACCGCACCGGGCCGCAATGGGATAGATGGCCTTGTACTGTTTCGCATATTCATTGAGGCCGGCTGCATCGGTCTGAAGCAGAGAGGCCATCTGGTCAATAAAGGAGCCGGTACCGCCTGCGCAGATGCCGTTCATCCGCTGATCGATGCCATTGGTAAAATAAATAATCTTGGCGTCCTCGCCGCCCAGCTCGATGGCCACATCTGTGTGAGGCGCATAATCCTGCAGAGAAGTGGCCACGGCGACCACCTCCTGCACGAAAGGCACCTCCAGATGTCTGGAGATGGTAAGCCCGCCGGAACCTGTGATCACCGGGCAGACCTCCATGGGGCCCAGCTTTTCAAAAGCCTGCCGCAAAAGGTCTGCAAGGGTTTCCTGTATGTTTGCATAATGCCGCTGATAAGCGGAAAAAAGTACATGTTTTTCAGAATCGAGGATAGCGGCCTTTACCGTAGTGGAGCCGATGTCGATTCCAAGAGTATTTAATCTTGTCATAAAACACACCTGTTTCTTCTATAAAAATGGTTCGTTGATATTTCACGAAAAAAACAAGGGGACGAAATCACATGTTATTATAGTATGTTCCCCCGAGAAAAGCAAGAACAGGAGGCAGTAAAATAATGTTAAAAAATGCTGAAAATTGTTAAAAAAAAGGAAGAAGCCTTAAGAGGTTTGACAAATGAAAGGTTTCTTCCTATAATAAAGAGGTCATCTTTATTTTAAGGACCACCACAAAGAATGGAGTTTTTTCTATGAACTGGATAAATAAGCTGGAGCGGAAGTTGGGCAGATACGCTGTTCGCAATCTGATGTTTTACATTATGATCCTGTACGGTATGGGATTCATTCTGTTGAACGCAAATCCGCGGTTTTACTTTGAATATCTTTCTCTGGATGCCAGCATGATCCTGAAAGGGCAGGTCTGGCGGCTCTTTACCTTTTTAATTTATCCTCCGGCGGGAGATATCTTATATTTTGTCATTGCCATGTGGCTGTATTATTCTCTGGGAACCACCCTGGAGCGGGTATGGGGAAGTTTCCGGTTCAACCTGTATTTTCTCCTCGGTGTGCTGGGGCATATTCTGGCGGCGATTCTGATCTACTTGATTTTCGGAGAGGTATTTTTACTTGGGACTTCCTATCTCAACTGGTCCTTATTTTTTGCCTTTGCAGCCACTTTTCCAGATATGCAGTTTCTTTTGTTTTTCATTATTCCGGTCAAGGCCAAATGGCTGGGGATTCTCAACGGCGTTTATTTTATCTATGAACTGATTGTGGGAAACTGGGCTACCAGGACGGCCATTATTCTGTCTGTCCTCAATTTCCTGATCTTCTTCCTGGGAAGCCGGAACATGAGCCGGGTCAATCCCAAGGAGATCAAACGAAAGACAGTCTATGCCAGACAGGTGAAAGCGGCGAAGGCCGACGAGAAACATCCCAGGCACCGCTGCGCTGTCTGCGGCAGGACGGAGTTTGACGGGGAAAACCTGGAGTTCCGTTTCTGTTCCAAATGTGAAGGCGCCTATGAATACTGCCAGGATCATCTTTACACTCACAAGCATGTGACGGCGGAGCAGAAGGAGAAGCAGATCTAAACAGACAGGTGGGGGACAGGCTGGATTATTTATCAGTATCCCAGAGATTCATGTAACCTCTAAACTGATGTAAGATAAAATTACTCAGTTTGGAGGTTTATTTTGTGTCACAGTAATTTTGCACGTAGTATTGGGCGTGAGAAAGGAGCTTTCCAGAGTCCGCACTAAAATGGGTCGGAGAATCGTGAGGAACAAAAATCACAAAATGTGGTTGACAAACAATATTATATAGTATATAGTATTAATCAAGAAACAATATTATAAAAAACTAAAGGGAGTTGGTTGCATGGTTTTTAACACAGGCGCCGCCCTTCTGGATGCCATCGTGCTGTCTGTTGTTTCCAGGGATCTGGAAGGGACCTATGGGTACAAAATCACTCAGGAGGTCCGGGAAGCCATTGATATTTCAGAGTCCACCCTTTATCCGGTGCTCAGAAGGCTTCAGAAAGATGAATGTCTGGAGGTTTACGACATGGAATACGGGGGCCGGAATCGAAGATATTATAAAGTAACATCTAAGGGAAATGCCCAGCTTGCGCTGTATCGGAGCGAATGGGGGCGGTATTCCGGAAAAATATCTGCGATTCTGAGGGAGGTGTGAGCATGAACAGGTCAGAGTATATGAGGGAGCTTGCGTATCTTCTGCAGGATGTGCCTGACGGAGAGAGGGAAGAAGCGCTTCAATATTACGAGGATTATTTTGATGACGCCGGACCAGAACAGGAAGATCAGGTGATCATGGAGCTTGGAAGGCCGGAAAAGCTGGCGGCTATTATCCGGGAAGGCGCCAGGAATGGATACGAGAGTCCGGATGCGGAATATACAGAAAACGGATATCAGAACGAACGTTACCGCGGCCCTAGATGCGAGGTGATCCCGCCGGAACAGGTGGAGCGGAAGCAGATTGGTGATGGGAGCGGTCCAGAGAATGATTCCGGAGAGTACGGATGGGAATGGGGCACGAGAAGCGGCAAGGATGCCGGGAATTACAAAGGCACCGGGAACTATGGAGGCACTGAAGAGGAGACCTGGGGAAACCGGGCCAGATCCGTATTCGAGGAGCTTGGGCAAAGGATTTCGGAGGGAGCCCATGAGGGCCGCCGCCGGATGGAGGAAAGCAGGCAGCGGCGTCGGAGGGAACAGGAGAGTCAATGGACAGATGACGGACGGACCGGTGGACAGACCGATGGGGAAACCGGACAGAATGGACAGACCGAAAACAGTGCCGGCGCTGACGGACAGACCTGTGAAAATTCTGCTTATGGCAGGTCCTATGGTTCACCAAATGCTCCGGTGAGACGCCGCAGGAATCCTTTTATCTGGCTGCTGTTTCTGATGGCACTCTTGTTTTTGTCTCCGCTTCTGCTGGGAGTTGCTGCCATGGCATTCGGGTTTTCTCTTATGGTTATCTGCGGGGCCGGCGGGATTGCGTTGGCAGTGATCATCATTGCAGTGGCTTTTGTGGCGACAGGCGTAATCCTGTTTGGACTGGGCATCGGAAAGCTCTTTGTGTTTCCCCTGGCGGGCATGATGTTCATGGGAGCGGGGCTGGTGCTCTTTAGTCTCGGAATTTTGGCTGTGTGGCTGGCAGTCATGGTTTGTGGGAAGCTGATTCCTGGCGTGATCCGGATGATCGGCAATATGTTCAGCTTTTTCGGCAGAAGAAGGAGAGGAGGCACTGCAGCATGAAACGATTTACAAAAGTATGCCTGTGGATGTCTGGGCTCTGCCTGGTGCTCGGCCTGCTATTGGGGTCTGTGAGTTGGGCCCTTGGGTTCCGGGGATGGCGTTTGGATTGGTCAGGAAACAGACATCTGGAAGCGGTCAATAAAGAGGTGGAAGGGGACATTCGGGGTCTGGAGCTCCATGTACAGGCCGGAAGCGTTCTGGTGTCAGAGGGAGATACCTTTTCCATTACGGAAAAAACAGAGGGAAAACCGCTCTACAGCGAGGTTGAGCATGGAGTCTGGAAGCTTTCTGCCAGGGAGAGGGGACATGAAGACGGTGGGACTATCGGCGGTTTTTATGTGGATAATGAAGGGATCTACTGGAAAGCCAGCTTGGGTGAAGTCCATATTACCATTCCAAAGGGTGTCACGTTGGATGAAGTTTTCATCGAAGTGGAAGGAGGAAAGGTGGAGATCGACCATATTTCCTGTAAAAGTATGGAGATCGAGCTGCAGGCAGGATCCGTGAATTTCCGTGGAGACATAAAGGAACAGCTTTTGGCAGAGTGTCAGGCTGGAGACATCCGCGGAGTGTTGGCTGGCAGACGGGAAGACTTTAATGTGGATATGGAATGCAGTGTCGGCAGCATCAATGTCGGAGGAGCCACCTGGACGGGACTGTTTATGGATCAGGAATTCGAAGGCGGCAGCGGGAAAAAAGAAATGGAACTTTCCTGTGAAGCTGGAAATATTAATGTAGATTTTTTGGAGGAGGAATAACAATGGAACCGAAACGTTTGTACCGTTCCGTGAGGGACAGAATGCTTTTAGGAGTCTGCGGAGGAATTGGAGAATATTTCAATATTGATCCGACGATCATCCGCGTCGTATGGGCAGTATTTGGCTGTACGGGGGCTGGAATTGTGGCATACATTGCGGCGGCGATTATCATGCCTCAGAATCCTGATATGTAGTGGAGGAAAGTCTTTTGCTGCAGGTTTTGGATGAATAATTTTTAGGAAAACGGCGATGCTCTAAGTAACCCTGATTTGCAGGAGAAAGGAGCATCGTTTGTTATGGGAAAGAAAAAGGATAAGCCCATTGATCTTGACAACCTGACGCCAGAGGAGAAGCTGAAGCTTGAGATTGCAGATGAAATCGGTGTGTACGATAAGGTCATCCGGGATGGCTGGCGTTCCCTTTCCGCCAAAGAATCTGGCCGAATCGGCGGAATGATGACCAGGAGAAAAAGAGAGCTTTTGGGAGGCGGCGATAAAAACTCATGACGTGTGCCGTGAAATGGAAATAAACTCTTAAGCTTTTCTAAATTTACCGGGAATCACTGGAATGTCAGGAAAAAATATGATAACATGTCCCTGGAGGCAACGAGCCGTGCGGAGCAGCCTGTGCAAAAATAGCGGCACGGTTCAGAGTCAAAAGAAAAAAGGAGAGGGCTAATGAACATATTATTTTTCCTGACACCTAAAAGTGAGGTGGAGTTTGTCTATGAGGATTATTCTCTGAGGCAGACCATAGAAAAGATGGAGGCCCATCGCTACTCTGAGGTTCCAGTCATTAACCGGGAAGGCAAATATGTGGGGACGATTACAGAAGGAGATTTACTCTGGTATATCAAGTCAAACTGTGATCTGAATTTCCAGGAAGCAGAGAATGTGAAGCTGGTGGGAATCCGGCGGAAAAGACAGACCATGGCCGTATCTGTCAGTGCAAAAGTGGAAGATCTGATGGAGAAGGTTCTAAATCAAAATTTTGTTCCGGTGGTGGATGATAATGAAATTTTTATCGGCATTGTAAAGCGTAAGGATATTATCCATTACTGCTATCAGCATATGGCCTGACAGGACGATTTGCAGGTCAGATGCGTTGACTTTTCAGTTGGAAAATGATAAGATAATACCGCATTCTTGTTTTTACAGTTGTGCGGATATGGCGGAATTGGCAGACGCGCCAGATTTAGGTTCTGGTGGGAGACCGTGCAGGTTCGAGTCCTGTTATCCGCACCAGAGAATGATAATCCGAACCCGGTTCTAATCGGGGGATGGTTTCGGATTTTTAGTATATCTTTAGTGCGAAAAGCAAAAGCGGCGGTATCGTGAGTGATATCGCCGCTTTTGTCTACGTTCCTTTTCTTTTTCCCTGCGCTGAACGGGGAGAATTGCGTCCGGTGCGGCTTCAATCGCCCTTGCCTGTTTGGAGAGATTGACCGTCCGCCTGCACATCCATAAAGTCGGAAATCAGTTTGTAAAAGAAGATATTTCTATGCTCCAGGAATTGTGGTAGAATAGAAGAAATAGAACGATAAATGTTGGCTGACGGAGGATAGGCAGGCAATGAGTAACGAATACGATAATGAAAAATTTTTTGAGGAGTATGCGAAAATGCCTCGCAGTAGGGACGGCTTAACTGCTGCTGGAGAGTGGCACCAGTTAAAGCCTTTGTTTCCGCCACTTCAGGGCAAGAAAGTTCTTGATTTAGGATGCGGCTATGGCTGGCATTGTAAATTTGCGGCAGAACAAGGGGCGGTACAGGTATTAGGACTTGATTTAAGCAAAAAAATGATCGAAAAAGCCAAACAGGAGAATACTGCAGGTCAGATAGAATATAGAGTATGTGGGATAGAGGACTATGAATACCCAGAAAACAGATGGGATTGCGTCATTTCTAATCTGGCGCTGCACTATGTCAAGGGTATAGATCAAATATTTCAAAAAGTGCATAGAACACTAAAAGAAAATGGGATATTTCTTTTCAATATCGAACATCCAGTATTTACTTCAGGCGTCGGACAAGACTGGATTTATACAAAAGAGGGGACACCTCAATACTGGCCGATAGATAATTATTTTATGACAGGAGAACGAAAAACGCATTTTTTAGGTTGTAATGTAACAAAGCAACACCACACACTTACACAAATATTGATGGGACTGCTGGATAATGGGTTTGAACTTAAGGCTGTGGAAGAAGCAAAACCGCCTGAAGAAATGATGGATATTCAGGGAATGAAAGACGAACTGCGCCGCCCTATGATGTTGTTGGTAAAAGCAAGCGCAAAAAAAGCAGAATAAACGTTCTTACCTCTCAAGCAGATTTTGGTTATTTCCATTGTCTACTTGAGAGGTATCATATCATCATCGTCCTGTTTGGCCGACACCCTATTTTCAGCTTGTTCGTTGATTCTGTTTTATGGGCAACTGCCTAAGCAGGATTCTTTTTAGGTTTTTTCCGGAGTGTCTTTTTTCTCTTCTTCCCGCATTTCATCAATGATCTGCTCAATCATCTGTTTCTTCACATAGACATCAAAACTGAGCATACAGATAAAAGCAAACATCTGCAGATAATCCCGCTCCTCCTTGGGCGCATTTTTAAAAGATTTTCCAGCAAGCTCTACACGGGCCGGTATCTCCTTGAATAAATCCACAAGCTGAAGTTTCTCCATCTTTACAATCTCATTGTAAATCCAGTCAAGCTCATGGTGATCTTCCGTGAAATACTTTTCTGATAAAGGCGAAAGCAGGATCTGAATATCGCCAATGGATAAGAAGCCTTTAAAATAATAGATAAAAGCCAAAAGAATCAGATGATCCCTGGAATATTTCTTTTTCACCGGAGGAGGAAGCAGATTATTTTTTGCATAATTGTTGATCATGGTCTTGGTGAGAATCTTGTCCTCATCCCGCCGTTTTCCGGAGGAAAGATGCTGCTCCATAAAAGTAGTCACCTGATCCATATATAATTCGATATCCGGAATATCCCGGCTGTGGATATAGTTTAATTTCTTCAGCCGTTCCAAAAGATCTTGGATTAATTCTTCGTTGCTTTTCATACTTTCACCTCTTGCTGCTATTATATAGTATTTAAAACTATATGGCAAGATGTAAATGTCAGAAGATTGCCTCTGACATCATAATTTATTCTCACATTAAAGAAAAACGGAAATTCTTCCGTTTTGCGCCTCTGTACAGTTGAGCAGGGAAAAGCTTTTTTCCCCTGCATGGACCTGTGCAATAAAAAAAGCGGATAACGGGAATCGAACCC
>JAAWBT010000001.1 GCA_022792835.1 Lachnospiraceae bacterium
GCGAATGGTCAGGAAATTTATTTGATTTTTATTTTCGCGTATACAATAAGATGATTAAGGATATCAAGGTTCCGTTTAAGATGCAGGGAGGTTTTCGGATCGACGATACTCCGGTTCACAGGGCACTACGGGAAGCTTTGGTAAATTGCATTATCAATACGGATTTTTATGGAAAATATGGTGTCCTCATAACCAAAGAAGATGATAAAGTCGTATTGGAGAATCCAGGTTATATCAGACTCGGAAAAGAACAGATGCGCAGGGGTGGAAAATCCGACCCGAGAAATAAGAGCCTGATGAAAATGTTTAATCTGATAGATATAGGTGAACATGCAGGCAGCGGAGTACCGAATATTTTTAATGTATGGGAAGATGAAGGGTGGGAAGAGCCTGTCATAACAGAAAGTTTTGATCCGGATCGAACATCACTGACGTTAAAATTCGTTAAAAAACAAGCGATAAAAACAAGCGATAAAAAACAAGCGATAAAAACAAGCGATAAAAAACAAGCGATAAAAACAGGCAAAAATAGGAAAGAAATCAGGTTATATCTGCAAAAATATGAAACAGCCAAAACTAGCGATATTGCAGAACTACTTGGTTTAAGTATGGCAAGAACAAGAGCAATACTTTCTGAAATGGATGATGTTGAGGCATTGGGAACAAATAGAACAAGAAGGTATCGATTGCGAGCAAAGAGCGAATAAAGGAATGCTTGAAATAGTTGGGGGCTGACGGAACAGAAAATATTTATATCAGGGTTGTGACAAAAGAAAATTAATGGGTCCTAACTTGACACAAGCAGAGGGTCAGGTCTTCGGCATCGGCTGCAAGATCTTCACCATCGCCGGCCCGGTGATCCTGTACGGGATCTTTGCCAGCTGGATCGCGGGAGTTGTGTATTATGTGCTGGATATGATGGGGGTGTATTGGGGGTAGTTTGTCCAGGGGAAGGTAAGAAGCTAAATAGAAATACGTTTTATGGGGCCGTTACAAAATAGATGAGTAATCATCTAAGGAGTAGTGGCTCCACTTTTATGGCAAAAAATAGAAAAGCAGGCTCCGAAGAACCTGCTATCCATAGTATAATTAAATTATGATGAGTAATTAAAATACCATAAAAATTATACTGAATTCGGCGAGCCTTATCAACTGGTTTTACCATTAAATTTGGAGAGTCTAATTCCGCACGATGAGTCTGCCCAACTGTTCAACCACGGATTGAAGGAACTTGATTACTACTTGCTGTACTAGGTTTATTCTGCTATAGACAGAAATCCCGCGGTGGACCCTAAGACTAGGTTCAAAATTCTGACCTATGTTTATTCCCAAAACGTTTATTCATTTAGAAAGATCGAAACGGCTTACAGGTGGGATATCAACTTTATGTGGCTCCTGGTCGGACAGCAGGTTCTCGATCTGACCACAGCACGATTGTCCGGTTTCGCACGAGGTTCCTTTCCGATGCCTGCGAGGACCTGTTCTACCAGATGGTCCGTTGTCTAGGAAATGCGGGGGAACTATCGAAAGAAACCGTATTTATTGATGGCACAAAGCTGGAAGCCGTCGCCAATAAATATACGTTTGTTTATGGAAGAAATCCCTTGGGAAATGGGAGGAAAAGATGTTCCGGAATATACAGGAGGTGGTCGGACTGCTGAACCAGGAGTACCTGCAGTCTTTCTGCGTAGCAGAAGAAAGTAGAACTCGGGACCTTCAGGAGATCTGCCGTTTTCTGGAACGGGTATGTGAAGAATGGCACACCGTTTTTGTATAGGGAAGAGGAAAACGTAAAAGCCGGAACCAGAGATATCTGGAGATGTTTCGCCATTTTTGGGAGTGTCAGATTGTTTGTGGGTGGCATGCAGCCAGCTTCCAGAGAAGAAATAATTATTGTAAAACAAATTCGGATGCTGTATTCATGCATATAAAAGACGATTACGTGAAAAATGTACAGCTGAAGCCGGGATATAATGTACAAATCGGTGTAGACAGCGAATATATTGTTTCAGCAGATATTTTCCAGGATCGGAATGATGTGTGGACACTAGTTCCTTTTTTGAAACCAATGGAGGAGAAGCTTAAGTTTCGCTATCCAAGTGTGACTACAGATTCGGGTTATGAAAGCGAGGAAGGCTACAGGTATCTGAGGGAACAAAAGCAGAAACCATACATAAAACCCCAGACCTATGAGAAATGGAAAAAGCGTAGTTTCAAGCAGGACATCAGCAAGCGTAAAAACATGGGATATGATGAGACAAGGGATATTTATACTTGCGATGCCGGAAAAAAGTGAAAGCCACTTTTTATAAAAAACAGAAAAGTAAGAGCGGTTATGAATCAGAAGTAACCGTATATGAATGTGAAGGATGTACGAGTTGTCCGCACAAAGAAAAATGTACCTGGGCCAAAGGGAACAAACACCTGTACATCTCAAAAAGTTTTTTGGAGAAGTGCCAGGAATTTTATGAGAATATCCTGAGTGAAGAGGGAATCTTATATAGGATGAACCGGCCTATACAAGTAGAAAGGGCATTTTGGAGGCTAAAAAATGACTATGAATTCTATTACTGTGTATGGGATATAATCTCAATAAGCTGCATGCAAAGATACAGAATGGACGGGTAGGGAGCCATCTGTTCCCAGTAAAAGAAACCGCATAAAAGCCCCGAAATCAGCAGCGTTATTAACATACGCAAAAAATCCGGAAAGAATCAACAAACCAAAAGATTCCTTCTGGATTTTTGTATATGTAGAGCGAGGGCATCGCTCAATTACCTAATTTGATGATTTTGTGCCTCCCGATTGGTTTGTGGTAAGGGAGCTTAGAACCCTCGAAATTAAAAGTTTTTGCGGTTCCAACGGGGTTTAGCGTGACAAATTGTTGGAAGGAAGGTATAATTAGACTGATAATTAGGACAAAGTGCAAATTGGATGGGTTAGATAGAAGTAAGGAGACGTTGTCGTGATTAAGAGTGTTAAATTGAAAAATTGGAAAAGTTACGAGGAAAGTATATTATATATAGACTCATTAATGATCTTGATCGGAACAAATTCAAGTGGAAAATCAAATGCAATTGATGCACTGATTTTTTTGAGCAGAATTGCAAATGGAGTGGGTATTTTCCAGGCAATCAGTGGCGATATCAACTTAGATCCTTTGCGAGGAGGAGCAGAGTGGGTTTGCCGAAAGGGGACGAATGCGTTTACATTGGAAGCGGTACTGGAGTATGCGGGGAATGATTATGAGTATTCTATTACTGTAAAGGTGGGGGAAGCCAGGGCGTTGGTTGCAGAGGAAAAACTTACCGCATGTAATGGAAATCAAAGACTGTTTTACACGAATTTGCGGGATGAAGAATTGTTAAATATTCCGACGTATTTTGCAACAGGAAAACAGGGGAAGGGGCAGCATTTTGAATTAAGTCGAAATACATCGATACTATATCAAAGTAAGATATTGCAGTTGAAAAAGAAAGGAATAACAGATATTACGACAGATCTGGCGAAACAGTTAAGCGGAATTTTTGTATTAGATCCCATACCAAATCATATGCGAGACTACTCGCCGCTGTCGGAGAAGTTATCTTTCGACGGCTCTAATATTGCCGGGGTGTTGGCGGCTCTTGGCGATGAAAGCAGGGAAAGTATTCAGAAAAAATTAACTTCGTATTTAAAGAAAATCCCTGAGAGGGACATTGTGCACGTATGGTCAGAACATGTGGGAAAGTTTCATACAGATGCCATGCTTTACTGCGAGGAGGCTTGGCAGGGAGATGATAACTATATTGTGGATGCGAGAGGAATGTCGGACGGTACGCTGAGATTTCTTGCCATTATGGCGGCGCTGCTTACAAATGAGCCGAATAAGCTGATTGTCGTGGAGGAAGTGGATAACGGCCTGCATCCATCAAGGGTTAACGTTTTATTAAATATGTTAAAAGAATTGGGAGATGAAAAAAATATAGATGTGCTGATCACAACGCATAATCCGGCTTTATTGGATGCAGCCGGAACGGTCATGATACCATTTATTACAGTTGCACACAGGGACGACAGAGGACAGAGCCATTTAAAATTGTTAGAAGATATTCAAGAACTGCCTAAAATGATATCGACAGGAAATATTGGAGAAATAGTTACAAACGGAAAAGTTGAGTCTGCTCTCGCAAGGGAGGGATAACTATGCAGAAAAAAGTATTGATTATCGACACGAGTATTTTGTGCGTATACCTAAAAGTGCCATTTATGGAAACATGTGGGACGGACAGGGATAAATGGGATTATGATCGAGTGGCTCAAAAAATTGATGATGAGATTCGTCAAAAGAGTTTGTTGGTGTTGCCTTTGGCTACTTTAATTGAAACGGGAAATCATATTGCTCATGCGTCTGGCGAACGGTATATTCTTGCAAAGGAATTAGCTGAGATTATAGTGAAAGCGGCTACGGCAGAAGAACCTTGGGCGGCTTTTACTTCCCAAAGCGAGTTGTGGAGTGAGGAAAATCTAAAAAAACTTGCAAATGAGTGGCCGAAGTTAGCGGCTTCAAAAATTTCGATTGGTGATACAACAATCAAGGATGTGGCAGAATTTTATACAGAATCCGGCTTCAAGGTTGAGATATTAACGGGGGATGGCGGATTGAAGGCATATGAGCCTAAAGCAATAAAAGTGCCAAGAAGACGCAGATAGACCAGAAAAGGATTTTAAGACATTATTGACGTAGCGAGGAAAACATTATGATGTGGGAGCAAAAGAGGCCGACAATACGGCGTTCAATTTTTTGAAAGATTTGTTCCGTGGGCCTTGGAAAAACGGTTCTGAGTTGCGTACCGGCAGATTTAATTGGAAATTTCAATCTGATTTTTTATAGCAGTGCGGAGGATGCGGTGTTTAAAGCTCTAGGGGCAGAATGAGGTGTTTACATGGCAGGCACAATCGACTATTACGATCAAAACGCAGAATCATTTATCGCCGGAACGGTTGCCGTGGATTTTCACGAAACACAGGAAAAATTTCTGGCCTTTCTGCCAAAGAAAGCGAGGATTCTGGACTTTGGCTGCGGATCCGGCAGAGATACCGCATATTTTCACAGGAAAGGTTATCTGGTGGAAGCGGTTGATGGTTCGGCAAAAATGTGTGAGTCTGCAAGCCGGTATGCGAAAATTCCCGTGAGGCAGATGCTTTTTCAGGATTTGGAGGAAAGGAATCGATATGATGGGATCTGGGCCTGTTCCTCCATTCTACATTTGCGGCTGCAGGAATTAAAGGAAGTTATGGAGAGAATGCTGCGGGCCCTCAGGGGAAATGGCGTGATTTATACATCATTTAAGTATGGAGAGTTTGAAGGCGTTCGCAGGGGCAGATATTATACAGATTTTACAGAGGAATCCTTTGGACGGTTTCTGGAAGCGTTTGACGGCGTCTGCATAACGGAGTGTTGGGTTACCGGTGATGTGCGGCAGGGCAGGGGTGAGGAAAGATGGCTGAATCTGATACTTCAAAAATCGGATATACACTGATACTTGACGGAAAATATTATAATACGCTGGACATAGAATCTTTTTCTCTTATGATGAAGGATCCGTCCTACTGCTATAAATTCTACTGGCTGGAAGCGATTGTGCGGTTGATCTCAGAGGGCCTTCGGAAAACCACCTTTGATGCGGTTATTGATGAGATGATCTGCAATGCCTGGTATTCGGTCAGAGAGTTCCATATCCATTTAAGCGGAATGCAGGCGGACGGACAGGTGCGGGATGGTCTGGAGCGGGCAATTATGAGGCTGACAGAGCTTAGCGATCTTCCGGCCAATGCGTCGAAGGTTGAGGTCAAGAATGCCATTCAGAGACATAACCGGGAATTAAAGGGATACAAAGAGCAGCTAACCAACATGGTTCCCTATCGGGCGCTTGCCGGCTTTTTTAATAAAAGCGAAGAGCCGGTAGAGTGGGGGAGCGCCAGGAGGCTGACTGCCTACATAGAACGAATCAACAGAGAGGTCGTGCTGCTCCCATATATACTGGGGACGGAGAGCAAGTTGCAAAAAACGATCTACTTCCAGGAATCTTGGATAGAAATGATACAGGATCATACCGTAATGATTCTTGGCTGGATTCAATATGAGAAGGTAAAATGGCTTCAGAACAACAATCCGGAGGTGCCGGGGCTTGTCCATAAGTTGACGCCCATGGATGAAAAGATGAGGAAACTGAACAATGTTCGGAAACTCTGGGAAGGAATTCTTGATATAAGTGAAGTGAGAGATGTGTTTACGGACCGGCCAGTTATAGCCCGGCAGTATGACGTGGATCATTTCATCCCATGGTCTTTTGTGATGAATGACGAGCTATGGAACCTGATGCCTATGGATTCTTCGTTAAATTCCGCAAAGAGCAACCGCCTTCCCCGATGGGAGCCATTTTTCAGGCGTTTTGCGGAAAATCAGTTTCTTATGTATGGCCTGATCCACGAAAAGGCAGGAATCTGGAAATTATACGAAGCCTGTTACCGGGACAATCTACATTCTTTGTGGGCAGGACAGGAGCTTTACCGGAAAGGGAACGCGAAAGAAGAATTTTATCACATTCTACAGAAAAATATGCGGCCGGTTTATGATTCCGCCAAAAGGCAGGGATATGAAGTCTGGAACAGGAATTAAAAACAAATGTTAGGTTGAATGTGAAAGCAGTCTGCCGGATGGCAGAGTGACATTCCCAATACGGCAGTGTTATATCTTCGAACGTATAAAAAGACACCAGATAAAATGAAGTATGTGATTGTTACGCCGGGCGGAACCGTGCAGTATGATGTGATTGGGCATTTGATAAGCGAACGATTATAGAACTTTCTAACGATGTGATAAAAGAAATCGCACAAAAATATAAAAATGTGCAGAAAGGCATAGGTGATATTATGGGTGGAGCATTGCTTGAAACAGAAGCAAAAGCCCAGTGATCCTTTACGGGATCTTTGCCAGCTGGATCGCGGGGGTTGTGTATTATGTGCTGGATATGGCCGGGGTGTATTGGGGGTAAACGGAAAAATAAAATATTGGAGATTTTTGTAGAAAATGGGGACGCTTCATGTGAATGGGGCGTTCCGTTTTACATATTGTATTGAAGGTTTCTTGAAAGATGTGAAGGCAAATAGAATAGGCAGCAATGAAATTTCAAAAGAGGTTACTCTTAAAATGAAATAAGAAAATGCTTTTTAATTTCTCTAATTATGGTATTATTGAGATAACAAAGGCGATAAGGGAGATCATAAGTCTCAGATGGAAAAGATTATTCTGATATTTGGGAAATTTAGAATAAAATATGCAAGGAGGGGACAGACATGGCGAGAACAGTGGGAATCGGATGATGATGTTACCCTAATCACCTGTCCCAGGCGTTTTGGTAAGACGCTGAACATGAGCATGACAGAATGCTTTTTTCTGTAAAATACCCTGCTCGGGGCGATCTGTTTGAGGGGCTTAAAATATGGGAAAATGAGAAGTTTCGGGATCTTCAGGGAAGCTGGCCGGTGATCAGCCTGTCTTTTTCCAATGTAAAGGCGGGAAATCGAATTTTTTAAAGAAATATCCATAGGAATGGATGATGTCCATGCTTTTATGGCTCTTCATCAGAGGTCTCTGTATCTGTCCCGTTATTATGGTAAAAAAGTGATTATCCTGCTGGATGAGTATGACACTCCCATGCAGGAGGCTTATGTGAATGGCTGCTGGGAGGAGCTTACGGCCTTTATCCGGAACTTATTCAATTCTACCTTTAAGACAAATCCTTATCTGGAGCGGGCGCTTATGACAGGAATCACAAGGGTCAGCAAAGAATCCATTTTTTCGGACCTGAATAATCTTGAGGTGGTAACAACGACTGCGGAAAAATATGAGGACAGCTTTGGGTTTACAGAGGAAGAAGTTTTTGCGGCGTTGGATGAATTTAGACTGTCTGATGAAAAAAAGATGTAAAAAAATGGTATGACGGATTTAGATTCGGAAAACGTCCGGATATTTACAATCCATGGTCTATCATTAATTATCTGGCCAAAAGGAAATTAGGGACCTATTGGGCCAATACAAGTTCCAACAGTTTGTATACGGCCAGATGAGCGAAAATGAAACTGCAGTCTGGAGTCTTTTGCTTGCCAGCGGATATCTGAGGGTGTTTGGCTGCCGAAAACTTACAGATGAAGAGTGGGGGTTTTTGATTCCTCAGTATGAATTGGGGATTACAAATCTGGAAGTGGAAATTATGTTTCACCAGATGGCGGCCGGACGGTTCCAGAAGGATCCATACGATTACGATGAATTTATCAGAGCCTTGTGGGACGGAAATGTGAAAGCGACTTTGTATTAGGGCTTTTGGTGACTCTTCGGAAAAAATATGTGCTTACTTCCAACAGAGAAAGCGGATTTGGCCGTTATGACGTTATGCTGGAACCGAGAGACTTGAAAGACGATGCCATCATTCTGGAATTTAAAGTGCAGGAGCTGGGGGAGGAAAAGGAGCTTTCGGATACGGTGGATGCGGCGCTTAAACAGATAGAGGAAAAGAAGTGCTGATTGGATAAATTATTTTAATGGGTCCTAACTTGACTGGGGCGAAGGAACAGGTATTTATGGTTTTAGGAAGCAGAGCAGCGAAGATGGGGTTCGTTGTTCTGCTTTTTCTTGAGAATAAAAAAACTTTACCGTCGGTTGACAAGAGCATACACGGTCGGAGAAGGGGGAATTTCTACATGAGCTGCGTTACTTTCTTTCCGTGTACCTCTCTGTACGCGTCGTTCCAGTGCCTTGCCAACCGATGGTATTGTTTTATGGGAGAATAATAACGTTATTTACATAAAAAAGCAATGGAAAAAGTGCAGAAAACAAAAATCCGCAGGGCTTCTCGTCAGACAAGGCAAAAAAAGAAGAAAAAATCAGAAGAAATCTTAGAGATTAACTTACTATATTCAAAAAATAATGAAAAATATAAAAATAATTATTGACAAATCTAAGGGAGAGATGGTAAAGTTACATCATAAGTTTTGGCTGGCCGCAAAATAACAACGTTGTTAATTCTAGAATTCGAAAAGGAAGGTATTTGGGCTATGGTTAATGACTGTGCAAAAAGCAAAGAACTTTCCCGGCGTTTTAATAAAATTTATCCTGCCGGGCATTCGAACAACAAAGATCCTTATGAGGTGGCGGATTATCGTCTTTTTATCCAGAAAGCAAAGGGGGCCCATGTCTGGGATATTGATGGAAACGAGTACATAGAGTTCAACAGCGCTTTTGGCCCGACGTTGCTTGGTCACTGCAATGAGGAGTATGTCCGGGAGCTGGAGGACGCCCTGGAAACGTCTGCGACTCTTGCAGGAAGCAATCTATTGTTTTCCACTGATGACGTGGAGGTGGGGGAAATCATTACCAAGTATGTCCCCTGCGCCGAACAGATCAAATTTAATATGACCGGAAGTGAAGCGGTTCAGATGGCAATCCGTATCGCCAGGGCTTATACAGGAAAGAGGATGATCCTGCGCTTTACGGATAACTATCACGGCTGGTTTGACAACATTTACGGCGGGAAACCGGGGGATTTGAGGTCGGGAGAGCTGCCGGTTGCCCAGGAGGATCCCTCCAGCGATTACCAGACCCTGGGAAAATTCCCACAGGCCATTAAAGAAAGCATCATTCTTCCCTGGAATGATTTCGAAGCCTTCCGGGAAACCATGGAAAAATACCATGAAGACATTGCAATCGTTCACTTTGAACCGATTGTGTGCAATCATTTTGGTTTTTTCCCGAAACCGGGCTTCATGGAACTGATTCGGGAGCTGTGTACCAAATATAATGTGGTGATGAGTATGGACGAGATCATTACCGGCTTTCGTCTCGGGTTTGGCGGCGCCCAGGAGTACTTTGGAGTGACACCTGACATCTGTACTTTGGCGAAGTCCATTGCCGGGGGCCTGCCCATGGCCTGTGTGGCCGGGCAGAGAAAGGTCATGAGTATTCTGGACGACAGAAAAGTGGCGGCATCCGGAACCTTTAACGGATGGAACCTGGGAATGCGGGCGATCCTGGCGACCACCAGAATCCTGGAGCGGGATAACGGAGCGGCATATAGAAAGATGTATGCGCTTCAGGACAAGCTGATCGGAGGAATCCTAGAAAGCGCAGAGAAACATGGGATCAAGATGCGGATCAATGACTGCCCGGGCGCATTCTTTACCCTGTTTGGCGTAGAGGGAGGAAGAAAGCGGGTATATACGGCTGATGAACTGGAAGGCATCGACATTTTGCAATTTAAAAAATTCCGGAGGATTCTTCAGGAAGAAGAGGGGATCATTACGCTGCCGGCGACCAGATGGTATATGAATATTTCCCATACGGAAGAGGACATTGATCATACGATAGCGGCTGTAGACCGGGTGATGACAAAATTGTAAAAGGCCTTGTACAGCGAAAGCTGTATGAGAAAAGATGAAAGAGGAGTGAAAGCGGTGGTTCATAACAATCAGTTTTCTGTGAAAACATTCGTGAAGAATTCTGGATTTTTATCAGTCACGCGGATGCTTTCCTGTTATATATTTCTTGTCCTGTGCGTATTGGCAGGCCTGGTTAACAGAGATTTTTTTGCGTGGTCCACATGGCAAAGCATGCTTTCCTCTGCGGCTCCCATGGGGGTGGTGGCATTGGGAGCTATGGTAGTCATTATTTCCGGCGGTCTTGACATGACCGCAGAACAGGGCGTGGCAGCAAGCGCGGCTGTGGCAGGCTGTGTGTTCGGATGGTCTCAGAACAATATCTGGCTTACATTTGCCGCTGCCCTTCTGGCAGGAGCGCTGCTTGGAGTCATCAATGGAGTGATCATTACCAAGCTGCACATTCAGCCCTTTATTACGACGCTCGCGACTATGGCGCTTTGTCAGGGAATTGCATTTTGGCTCAATGAGGGTCATACGGTTAATTTGATGGAAAATCCTAATTTTAATGTGCTGGCGTCCACGCTTTTGTTGGAGAGCCAGTCCAGGGAAATCGTCAATGGTTCAGAAGTGGTCGTGACCCATGGCATTCCCTTAAGCTTTATTATTTTCCTGGCGCTGGCCATTGCCACCTATATGGTTTTGAATAAAACAAAGATGGGGGGTTATGTGTATTCTCTCGGGGGGAAGGAAGAGGCAGTGGCCTTTGCGGGAGTTCCTGTGGTCAGATATAAAATCCTCGTCTACATGTTTGCCGGATTTTGTACCGGAGTCGGAACATGTATCACGATTTCACGGGTGGGCCACATTGCAGCAAATACCACAGGGGCAACCTTGATGGATGTGGTCGGCTCTGTCATCATAGGCGGGACAAGCGTGTCAGGCGGAAAGGGGTATGTGTTTGGAACGGTCATGGGAGTCCTGATCATGGTGGTGATTTCCCAGTTGTTTTACTTCTGGAATATTCCTACTTTGTGGCGGGATGTATTTAAAGGGGCGATCATCCTATTCGCTCTGGTCCTTGACCGGGTTGTCAATCAATGGAACAGCCGGCGAAAAGCACTTTTGCCGACGTAGAGAATTAAAATTTTACATTTACAGGAGGAAGGATATGAAAAAGTTTAAAGGATGGTTATTGGTTTTAGCAATGGGATTGATCATTGGAAGTTTGGCAGGCTGTGGAGGGGATAAAAAGGAAGAGGAAGCCGGCACAAAGGCGCCTGTGGCAGAGACAAAGAAGGAAGGAGAAACAAAGGCGGCGGAGGGGCAGGAAGACGGAGCCTATGGATTTAAGATAGGCGGCTGCGCCATTGATATGAGCAGTCCCTTATTTGTGGCCCTGGTGAACGCCAGCGAAGAAATGGCGGAAAGATACGGGTGCTCCATTGTGTGGAAGTCAGGGGAAGGCTCCCTGGAAAAACAGATTGATATTGTGGAAAATTATATTGAGCAGGGAATGGATGTGATCATGATTGATCCGCTGGATGCAGAAGGTATGGCGGCGACCATTGAAAAGGCGCAGAAGGCAGGAATCAAGACCATTACCATGGGAAATTATGTGAAAGCAGAGGGGAATGTTTCGACGGTTTACAATGACGTTGTGGATGTGGCTTCCTGCGTGGAGCTGATGGTCCATATGCAGGGAGAAGACTGCAAGCTGGCAGGCATTATGGGCACTCAGGGCAATTATTCTTCTGATCGAAGAGAAGAAGGCTTTTTGGCAGGCTGTGAAAAATTTCCCAATGTAACGTCCATTATCGGTTACTGTGATTATACGGCTTCCGTGGGAGCCACTGCCGCTCAGGATATGCTGGCAGCCAATAAGGATATAGCCGGAATGTGGATCGTGGACGATACAGTGGCCTATGCCGTTCAGGAAGTCATCTCTTCTGCAGGCTTGTCGGACAATATTTTGGTCATGTGCCTGTGCGGGATGGATGAGGCTGTGGCAAAAGTGGATTCCGGCGAGATTTTTGGGACGAACCTTCTTGGAGGAGCCCGACTTGGCTATTACAATACATCTGTGGCAATCCAGATGTGCCTTGGGGAAGAATTTGATGAAATTGAATATTTTCCCTGTCCGATTGTCGTGAATGAAGAGACGCTGAAAATTGTGCAGGAGAATCAGATTGGCACAGACAGTACCTGGATGACCCCGGCAGATGCGTACAAAACTTTAGAACTCGGGGCCACAGAGTTCCTGATTGAAGAATAGATAAGATTGCAGAGATAACCGGGATTGAAAACCATATCAGAGAGGTGTTTGAGTTGGGAAAAAATCAATTGCATATCAATAAACGGTATCTTTTCCTGAGCGTGATAGCGGCCATGTTGATTCTTGTGTTTTCCATCGCCTCCCCCAGTTTCTTCAGCGTGGGCACGCTGAGAAACCTGCTAAGACAGAATGCCGCGCTGCTCATTGTCTCTGTAGGGCTTACTTTTGTCATGCTGACAGGGGGAAACGATTTGTCTGTCGGAGCGAATGCGGCAGTATCCGCGGCTGTGGGCGCTTACGTCATGCAGATGATGGGCGGCAGGAATCTGGTGTTGAGCGCAGCCTGCGGCATTTTAAGTTCGATTGCGGTGGGAACTTTTTTCGGATTGGTGAATGGAGTTTTGGTGGGATATCTGGGCATCAATGGATTTATTACGACTCTCGGCACGATGTCTTTGACGAGAGGGCTGGCCAAAGCTCTGACGGAGTCTTCAAGAATCTCCATCAGCAATGACATTTATAACTGGATGGGGCAGGAACAGATCGGAATTCTACCGGTTACGATTTTTCCTATTCTCATCATATCGGCCTTTGCTGTTTATCTGTTAAAGTACAGCCGGTTTGGACGGAATACGTATGCGGTCGGCGGAAACCGCGTCACGGCAAGAGCCGCGGGAATTAACGCAAGAAAACATATCATGCTGGTATATGTCCTGCTGGGAGCTTTCGTTGGAGTCGCCTCCATTATCAGCGCGGGCCGTGTGACATCGGCCCAGGCGCTGGCGAATACAAACTTTGAGTTTGAAGTGATCACAGCAGTTATTCTCGGCGGGACAAGCCTTTTTGGCGGCGTGGGAACCATTGCCGGGACTTTGTTTGGCTGCCTGATCATGGCGATCATCAATACAGGAATTTTGATGTTGGACATTCAGTACTCGATGCAGTATTTTGCAAAAGCTCTTTTGATTGTTGCAGCGGTGTATGTCAACATTCAGTCGGAAATCGTCAAGGTAAAAGAGGGCAGGAAGAAAGCAGAAAACAAAGCCGTCTTCCATCATAATGCCCAGGCGCTTGAGGCAGTCGCAAAGAATGAACAGAGGGTGTTGTCTTTTGCGCATATCAGCAAAGCCTTTCCCGGCGTGCAGGCTCTTACAGATATCAGCTTTGACATTGAACGGGGAAAGGTCCATGCGCTCATGGGAGAAAACGGGGCAGGAAAATCCACACTGATGAAAATTTTATCCGGCGTATACCAGAAGGATGAAGGGGAGATTCTGATTGATGAGGTTCCTGTAAACATTGCCTCTCCTGTGGATTCTCAAAAGCTGGGGATTTCCATTATTTATCAGGAGTTTGCGCTGGTGCCGGAAATATCCATCACAAAAAACATATTCCTGGGAAAAGAGATTCGGTCAAAGATCCCCTCCATAATCGACTCGAAAAAGATGAAGGCCAGGACAGAAGACCTGTTGAAGCGCTTTGGAATGAAGCTGAATGTGGGGAAAAATATTTCTGAGCTGAAAGTGGGGCAGCAGCAGATGATTGAGATTGCCAAAGCCATCAGTTCCAATGCGTGGATTGTGGTGATGGATGAACCGACTGCTGCTATTACAGAGGCGGACAAAGAACGGCTGTTTGACATGATTCGGGAATTGAAAGCCAATGGCATTGCCATTGTATATATTTCCCATCGGATGTCAGAGATTTTTGAAATTGCAGATACCGTTACCGTCCTCAGAGACGGCCGGCATGTGGTTACCGCGCCGGTGGAAGAAATGAATGAGGCAAAGCTGATTAAATACATGGTTGGGCGGGAATTGTCTGATATCTTCAACAGAGAGAAGGAAACGACAGGAGAGGCTGTGCTGGAAGTGAAAAATCTATATAGAAAAGGTGTTTTTGAACCAGTCAGCTTTGTGGTGCGGGAAGGTGAGGTCTTGGGGCTAAGCGGTTTGATGGGCGCGGGGAGGACAGAAATCTGCCGCTGCATTTTCGGACTGGATCAGGCAGACGGAGGAGAAATTTATCTGAATGGAAAAAAGCTATCCATCCGAAGCACCTTTGACGCCATTCAAGAAGGAATCTGCATGGTGTCGGAGGACCGGAAAAATGAAGGGATTGTACCACTGATGTCTGTAAGAGAAAATATAAGCCTGCCGTCTCTGCCGTGGCTCGTAAAATTTCCGGACTATGTAGATAAGAAAAAGGAAATGGAAGTCTGCGAGAAATATGTCAGATTGTTGGAAATCAAAACGCCGTCCGGAGAACAGCAGATTAAAAACCTCTCGGGCGGGAACCAGCAGAAGGTCTGCCTTGCAAAATGGCTGGCAAGGAGTCCGAAATTGATTATTCTGGATGAACCCACAAGAGGAATCGACGTGGGGGCGAAAAAAGAGATTCATCAGTTGATTGGCCGGCTGGCAAAAGAGAAGATCGCAGTTATCATGATTTCTTCAGAATTGCCGGAAATTCTCGGCGCGTCCGATCGGATCATGGTACTTTGCGAGGGGAAAGTGACGGCGCTGTACGAAGATGCATCTTCCGTAACTCAGGAGATGATCATGGTCCACGCGGCCGGAGGAAAGGCATCAGTTTCTGTTTAAAGAGAGAAAAAAGCATTTGGGGAAAGGAGTATGGGGATGAAAACATTATTGAAAGATGCATGGATCGTGGATGGGACAGGGGAGCCGGGAAGAAAAGGGAGCGTCGTCATTTCCGCAGATCGGATCATTGACATTGTGGAACAAGAGCCGGAAGGTTTTTTGGGAAAAGTGGTTGACTGCGAAGGGAAGATTCTTTCGCCCGGATTTATTGATGTTCACTCCCATAATGACTGGTTTGCCGACAGAGATGAGCCGATGGCTTATTACCAGCCTTTTGTGGAGCAGGGAATTGTGACAGAGTGTACAGGAAATTGTGGCTTTTCTGCCATGGGATACGAGCAGGGGCAAAATGTGTCTGATGCAATGTCCGGATACAAAAAAGACGGACGGGATTTTGCAGATCTTGACAGGTGGTTTGAGTTCATGGACAGAACTATGCCTTCGAATCAGGCCGCCCTGCTGGCCCACGGGACCTTGCGGTACAGCCTTGTAGGAAAAAGTACAAAGCCCCTTGATAAAGAACAGATGGAAAAAATGAAATGGGTGGTCAGAGAATCCCTGGCACAGGGGGCCTGCGGGGTCTCCATGGGGCTGGAGTATGCGCCTGGGATGTACGCTCCCTATGAAGAGCTGTTGGAGGTTGCGAGAATTGTAAAGGAATATGACAGCATTCTGACGCTTCATACCAGGGCATTGGGAAAAATTTCGGGAGTATATCCTGTGGTGGAAGGAGGCAGACCTCACAATTTGATTGCTTTGGATGAGGCTGTCAGACTGGGAAGAGACAGCGGTTGTAAAATTCATTATTCCCACGCGTCTTTTTCCGGAAAGGGAACCTTTGACACCAATGAGGAAATGCTGGCGACCATTGACCGGGCCAATGAGGAAGGAATTGACACCAGCTTTGATATTTATTCTCTTCCGGCCGGAATGTCTTTTATCACTTACCCGATGCCTGACTGGTACCAGGCTTTGAGCGAATCGGAAAGATATGAGAAGGAAAATCTGGAACGTTTTAAGAAAGAATTTTACGAACGGGAGAAAGTCAATCAATATGGCTTTGATTTGATTGTGATCACCAATGACAGAGTAAAAGGCTGTAAAGGAAAATCTGTGACAGAAATCGCAAAAATGTGGGGAATGGAACCTTTTGATGCTTATATCAAACTGGTTCAGGTCACAAAAGGGGAACAGAGGATTCTCCAGAGAACCTTTGTGGACGACAGCACAGTGGAGCCCCAGTCGAAACATCCCAAATGCCTGTTTATGACAGATGCCTGGTTTGAACCGGGATGTATCCAGAATTATAACGTGTACGGCTGTTTCCCTCATTTATTGGAGTTGAGCCGTGATGGCCGCGGTCCTGGACTGGAAGAGTGTATTGCAAAAATGACAGGGAATTCTGCCCGGCGTTTTAAAATTCCACAGAGGGGCTTTATAAAATCCGGAATGTATGCGGATATCTGCGTATTCGACCTAGAGAAGATTCAGGCACATTGGGATCGAAAGCCAGATGGATTTGAGCAGGTATTTATGAATGGGATTCATGTGATAGAAAACGGTGACACCTATACAGAACGTCTGGGCAGAGCGGGGCGGGCGGTGAGAGTCATAAATATAAAATAAAATACAGAAAATCCGGTCCGCCATTTGCTTATAGAAAGAGTCAAATCGGCTTTTGGGACAGGAACTGATTGACAAAATTTGGAAACGTATACGATAATAATAGAGAGTCCATGCGCAGAAGAAACGTTTTCAGACAGATGTGGGGGAAGCGGCAGATGAATGACAAAATATCGCCCAGAAATGAAGGAAAATCAAATCCTGTTACCATAAAGACAATTGCAAATGAGCTGGGGATTTCCTTTTCCACAGTCTCGAAAGCTTTGAATAACAGCAGTCTGGTCAAAGAGGAAACAAGGCAGATTGTCTGGGCCAAAGCGAAGGAACTGGGCTATTCGCCCAATATGCTGGCGAGGGGGTTACGGGGGAAAGAAACAAAAATGATTGCCGCGATCATCAATGACACGGTAAATTCTGTGATCAGCTATATGCTGAACGCAATTACCTGTGAAATGAATAAGTATGGATACACGCTGATGGTCTGTGACCCGCAGTTTGATGAAAAGACAGAGCAGAATATCATTATGTCCATTTTGTCTAAACAGCCGGACTTCGTGATTTTTTCACCGGCGACGTCCAATCCTGAAAATTTGAAGCTTTTTTCCGGATTGGAGGACAAGCTGATTGTGATGGGACGGAGGATTCCGGGATTCGACTGTAATTGTGTGGATGTGGATTATGAGGCGGGCGGGTATATGTCTGCCAGTGCAGTTCTTTCTCAGGGCCACAGAGAGGTGCTGGTACTTATGGAGCCTTTGGAGTTTCCGCTGAGCGGACAGTTTATTTCCGGTGTGGAGAGGGCGTTTCGGGAGTACGGCCTTGTCTTTGACAGGTCGAGGATCCGACACACGCAGACAACCGTAGAAAGCGGGTTCCAGGCGCTGAACAGCCTGTGGAACGAAGAACAGCAAAGGTATGAGCCGGATTTTACAGCGATCATTTCTTTCTGCGACATTGTGGCCCACGGCGCGTACAAATCTCTGTATATGCATAAAAAGCGGATTCCGGAGGATGTCAGCGTCATTGGGTTTGACGATAACCCATTGAATGAATTTTCCATGCCTCCTCTCACCGCAATCCGGCTTCCCGGGGAAAACATCGCACAAAACTGTGTGAACATCCTGAAATCTAAACTGCTCACAAAGAGCCCGGCGATTTACTGTGATTCAATCACGCCGACCTTAAGCTGGAGAAAGTCTGTGGGACCGGCGCCGGATAAGAAAATAGACAGTTATGATTAATGATATTCTCCGCGATCTTGAGGAAATGGGGCTCAACATTCTTCTCTATCGGATATCCTTTTTCTGGTACTGAAGAAACGCAGCCGCAATGCCGAAAAGACCAAGGGCCATGCCCACCGCCAGACAGGGTCCGTCTAAGGAACCTTTGGCGATGATGTCCGCGCTTTCTGTATAGCCAAAGGGAGTAATATATTTGAGAAAGCGGGCGCTTTTTGTCAGATTGGCAATAATATTGAAGAAATAGAAAAGCGCGGCGATGCCAAGACCGATGGCAGGACCTCCATTTCTGATAAAGGCGGAGATGCCAAAACAGACAGCGGCGATTTCCAGCTGGAGAAGGAAATAGGCCAGGAACAAAAGAGCGAATGTTTTGGGGTCTGGCTGCTCATGGATGGCGGCGATAGACAATAAGGTTACGCCGGTGACAATGGCAGTGAAGGCCGTAAGCTGCAGGCATACAGAGCCAAGCTTTGCCAAAAGGATTCTGGAACGGGGAATGGGATGGGTCAGCAGAAATTCTGCGGTCCCGTCCTTTTCTTCTTTTGCGAGGGCCTGGATGCCAAGGAGAGCGGCAAAAAAGCCTCCGCCCAGTCCAAGAATATTTCCGCATTCCACGCCGAAAAAGCCCATAAATTCCCCAAAGTTGAGTTTATCCATGCCAAAAGCGGCGGAAAAGCCGCCCATATTGGAAAACATCCCGCTGATCGCACTCATCTGAGCTTTCATTTCCGGATAGATGAGCACGCACAGGGCGAGCATAAAGGCAACGATTCCGGTCCATAAAAACAGGGCGATCTTTCCCTGGCGAAGTTCATGTTTCAGCAAAGCCATGTCACAGATCCTCCTTTTGGCTGTCCTGGGGCGTATAATAGTGCAGAAAGATTTCCTCCAGATCCGGCTCGGCAATGGTGATGTCAGTCAGAGGAAGGGGAGCCAGAGTCTCAAGCAGGGCATTTGGGCTGCCGCTGTACAAAAAGGTCATGGCGTCGCCGTTTTGCTTCACATCCCGGATATTTTTCAGAAGAGGAGGTTTGGCGAGACCGCGGACAGTCACCTGCTTTGCGCCGGTGTACCCCAGGTTTTCGATGCGGTCTGAGGCGAGGAGCCGGCCTTCCCGGATCACAGCGGCATGGCGGCAGTGCCTTTGAACCTCAGAGAGCACATGGGAGGAGAGAAAGATTGTGGCGCCCTCCCGGTTCCGCTCCTTTAAAATTTCAAAAAACTCCCGCTGCATGAGCGGATCCAGGCCGCTTGTGGGCTCATCCAGAATACAGAGACGTGGCTTATGCTGTAAGGCACAGACCACGGACACCTTTTTGCGGTTGCCAAGGGACAGCTGGCAGATCTTCTTTTCCGTATCCAGTTCCAACCGCTCACACAAGCGGGCAGCCTCCGCCGCGCAGTCTTGCGCACGATCTGTTCCCCGGAGACTGGCAGAGAGACTGATGATCTCCCGTACTTTCCGATTCCGGTAAAAAGAAGCCTCTGAGGGCATATAGCCTGTGTCGGCAAGGATCTCTTCCTTGTGGGTGAGAATATTTTTTCCAAAGATCTCGGCCCTGCCGCCTGTGGGTGAGAGGAGACCCAAAAGAGTGCGGATCGTGGTGCTTTTTCCTGCCCCGTTGGGGCCGATGAAGCCGAAGAAATCTCCTTGCGTCACCTTAAGCTCCAGGTCGATAATCCCCCTGGCTTTTCCATAATATTTCGTGAGAGCAGTAGTCTTGATTGCGTCTGCCATAGCTGTTCCTTTCCCATCTGTCATTCTTCACGCCGCAGATAAATGCTTTTCCAGAACCGGAGGAGATTCTCAAAATCCCGCTCCAGCATATCAACGTCGAGCCTTTCGCCTGTCTGGAAAATTTCCCAGAGATAACCCTCCGAGGCCAGATACATCTCCCTGTACATGAGCGTGAGATCCAGGCCGGGAATAAAGTCTTCTGGATTAAGCCTGGCCAGGGCATCCTTGGCTTTGAGGGCGAAATAATGCCGGTAGCTTTTCTGAATCTCAGAGTTTATTTCCACGTCTTTCTCGTAAAATGCCTTCACCGCAAAGGCAGACATATCCGGATAGACCCGCATAAGTGTGAGCTTGGCCTGCATTCCCCGTTCCATCATTTCAAACAAGTCCGAGGACTCATAGCAGCCGTATCTGGTGAGATATTCTACAGTGCGCCTTGCCGCCTGATCCCAGAGGAACAAATATAGTTCCTTTTTGTTACAAAAATAATGAAACAAAAGGGATTTGCTCACGCCTGCGCGGTCCGCGATTTCCTGCATGGGACTTTTTTTATAAGAATTCTGCGAGAAGACGCGGAAGCCTGCATTGAGAATGGCTTGCCGTTTTTCTTCCGGTAATGTAAAAAATTTTTCATTCATGAAAGTCCCCTTGCTGATCGGTGTGGTCAATTCCTATTATAATCTATTGACCATTTTTGAGAAGGGGTTTTTTAAATCTTTATGAAATCTTTGTGGAAACCGGGAGATAATAAGCTTATAATGGAAACAGATGGGAGGGGTTTTTATGCTGAAAGAACAATTTGCAGTGATCGAGGTTCTGAAAAATCTGATTCAGGGAAACACGGAGGAGTTCAGCCGTGTGACCTATACGCCGCAGAAACCCTCTTTTTTAAAAGCAGCGCCGGCAGGCTGGCAGTTTCCCAGGGAAACGCCGGAATCTCAGGGTATCTCCTCCGGACGGCTGGCTGATTTTCTCGCAGAGCTGGCAGGAAAGGAGCGGACAGACCTTCATCATATTATAGTGCTCCGCCACGGCGCAGTCATCGCCGAAGCTTCGGTGGCTCCCTATGAGAGCGGCATGTGGCATGCGTCCTATTCTATGTGCAAGACCATTACAGGCATGGCCGTCGGCATGCTCATCGGAGAAGGGCGGCTGTCCCTGGAGGATAAGGTTCTTTCGCTTCTGGACAAAAAAGCCATTCTGACAGGGAAGAAAAATCTGACGGTGGAGCATCTTCTTACCATGAGTTCCGGCGTCACCTTCAATGAAACGGGGATGGTGTCGGGGGACGACTGGGTATCCGGCTATCTTCAGGCTGGAGTGAAAGGGACTCCGGGGAAGCAGTTTGAGTACAACAGTATGAATACCTATATTCTCTCGGCCATTGTCACGAAGGTCACAGGAGAGACGCTGATGGAATATCTGGGACCGAGGCTCTGGGAACCGCTGGGGGTCACGAGGGTATTCTGGGAAAGCTGCCCCATGGGAATCAATAAGGGAGGCTGGGGGCTGTTCATCAGTACGGAAGATGCGGCGAAGCTTGGCCAGCTGGTCCTTCAGAATGGAAACTGGCAGGGGCGGCAGCTTGTCCCTGTAAGGTGGCTTAAGACAGCCACGGCAAAGCATATGGAGACGCCGGATCACATGGGGCCCTATGGATATGGGTATCAGGTGTGGCTGGGAGGAAGACCGGGAAGCTGTACCTTCAACGGGATGCTTGGACAGAACGTGGTGGTTTACTCGGATCTGGATATGGTGATCGCCACCAACGCGGGGAGCGACGAGCTGTTCCAGAACTGCGTTCTTCTGGAGGTTGTGAGGAATTATTTTGAGAAGGATTTCGAGGCAGGACCAGGGCCGCTTGCAGAAGATCCGGCCGGTTACGGGAAGCTGAGAAAGGTACAGGCACAGCTTGCAAAAGACGGCGGCCGGTGGGAGAATGGCAGCTTAAAAGGAGTCGGACGGCGGGGGGGAAGCCTTCGGAAAGGCTGGGGGTTCCGGTCAGGAAGCTGTAGAAGCTCCCGGTTCATGGAGGCGGAACGGATGAAACGGCTGCTGGACGGCAGGGTCTACCGGCTGGAGCAGGAACAGGTTGGTCTGGGTCCCCTGATTTTCCAGGTGTTCCACAACAATTATACGGATGGGATCCGGTCTGTGGCTTTTTATTATGAAGAAGGACGGTTTTATCTGGCCTTGGAGGAGGGAGAAGAGTTAAAACGCATGGAGGTGGGCTTTGGCCGCGCCGCTGTGACAGAGGTGCTGTTCCACGGAGAACCTTATCTTTTAGGCGTGACGGGAAGCTTTGCGGAGGATGAGGACGGACGGGCTGTCTTGAAGGTGGATTTTGCATTTCTGGAGGAAGCAGTGCGCCGCAGGCTGAAATGCTATTTTATGGAAGAAGAAAAAAGAATCGAGCTCCACTGGGATGAGACACCCGGCGGGAGGCTGATCACGGAAGGGCTTGGTGCGCTGCTCAGTGATTCTCTGAAGAGCGGATTTATGGATCTGATTCGGGGAAAGGCGGGGGTGGACCTGCCGGCGCTTCTGGTCGACAGGACCATCCATCCCATTGTCACCGGAACCTGGCAGAGCCCCTGAGGGGCCGCGGGCGCTGCCATAGATTTTCCTGCATGAAGGGTTTACAGATACTGCCGCAGATCCTCTGACATGCTCTCCTCCAGCCGGATGATATTTCCGGCGATTGTTCTGGAGGTATCGTCTGCGCCTGTATACTGGTTTAAATAGGCGCTCAGGGATTTGATGCCCATGTTGCAGCCATCGGTGAGCATGGAAGCGATCTTTTTGTCAGAGTCGTTTAACATGAGCTTCATGCCGGTCATGATGCGGGCGGTGAGCTTTTCCATGGGGCTTAAGTCCCCGCCGGATGTACCGCCTTTGTTCGCCAGACTGTGGAGCTTGTCGCCGAAGCTTACATGGGCATTTCGGTACTTTTCCAGGCTGTCCTTGAAATCATGGTCGTGGACAGAGGGGAGAAGCTGGTCCAGTGTCTGGACTGCCATTTTTGTGCCTGCGTTGCATTCCTTTAACAGATTTTTCGTATCTTCGTTCATGGTAGATTCCTTTCCTGAGTATGCGTTTTCCGCTCTTTTGATGAGTGGCTTTGTTTGTTAGCTTACCCCAAAGGGCGCCCCGTCATGCATACTCAGGAAGCGGTTGCCCGCAAAAGGGGAATATGCTATAATCGAACAGGTATTGGACATTGTTTATGACATGAGAAAAGGAGAATATCATGATGGATTATGCAAAGGAGTCCCTGCGTCTTCACGGGGAATGGAAGGGGAAGATTGAAGTGAAGGCCACAGTGCCGGTTGAGACAAAGGATGATCTGTCCCTGGCCTATACCCCCGGCGTGGCTCAGCCCTGCCTGGAGATTCAGAAGGATATAGATAAAAGTTATGATCTGACCCGCCGCCATAATATGTGCCTGGTGGTGACAGATGGGACTGCCGTGCTGGGGCTGGGCGACATTGGTCCGGAAGCCGGCATGCCGGTCATGGAGGGCAAATGTGTGCTGTTCAAGGCCTTTGGCGATGTGGATGCGTTTCCGCTCTGTATTAAGAGCAAGGATGTGGACGAGATCGTCAATACAATCTATCTGATTTCTGGTTCCTTTGGCGGGGTGAACCTGGAGGACATCGCGGCTCCCCGCTGCTTTGAAATTGAAAAAAAGCTGAAAGAAAAATGTGACATTCCGATCTTCCACGACGATCAGCACGGGACGGCCATCATTACTCTGGCGGGACTTGACAATGCCCTGCGGGTGGTGGGGAAGAAAAAAGAAAATGTAAAAATCGTGGTAAACGGCGCCGGCGCCGCCGCCATTTCTATCACCAGACTGCTCTTGTCCGCCGGATATGAGAATGTGACTCTCTGCGACAGGAAGGGCGCCATTTACGAAGGCCGGAAAGAAGGGATGAATCCAGTGAAGGAGGAGATGGCTCTTCTTACCAACCGGGATAAGAAAGCTGGCCCTCTGGCAGACATCGTTGCCGGAGCGGATGTATTCATCGGTGTGTCAGCCCCCGGCGTGCTGACGACAGAGATGGTAAAGACCATGGCAGAGGATGCCGTGATCTTCGCCTGTGCGAATCCGACGCCGGAGATTTTCCCGGAGGATGCGAAGGCGGGCGGGGCGAAAGTGATCGCCACCGGACGAAGCGATTTCCCCAACCAGATCAACAATGTACTGGCTTTTCCCGGCGTGTTCCGCGGGACCTTTGATGTGCGGGCCAGGGATATCAACGACGAGATGAAGATCGCGGCGGCCAAGGCTTTGGCAAACCTGATCTCCAATGAGGAGCTTTCGCCGGAATACATTATCCCCAAAGCCTTTGATAAAAGGGTAGGCCCTGCTGTGGCAAAGGCTGTGGCGCAGGCAGCCAGAGAGACGGGAGTTGCGAGAATTTAAGAGGCATGAGTGGTGGGGATATCAGATTGTATAAAAAAAAAACATGGCGTTATCCACTTCCCATTTCCGGCGTTTTGTTGTATCATATTATCTGCAGCTTCAAGATGTAGTGTTTTATGGCAAGGCGGATACCAATATATGGTGTGACAGCAGGCGAGAAGAGGTTTGAGAGTGAACTTTCAAATCTACCTGGATGACGCAGCCGATGCGCCGGGAAAGAGGAAATTATGAATGCAGAAGTGATGAATCGTGTGATCAAACGGAATGGGGAAGAAGTCACCTTTGATTTGTCCAAGATCGTCAATGCGATCGAGAAGGCAAATGATGAGGTGAACAATATCCACAAGATGAATGAATATCAGATTTTAGCCATTGCCGATAATGTGGCCGACAAGATCAATGAGTCGACCCATGCGGTCAATGTGGAAGACATTCAGGATATGGTGGAAACCGGGATCATGGAGATGCGGGGCTATGAGGTGGCTCAGAAATATGTACGTTACCGTTACAGACGGGAGATGAGCAGAAAGTCCAACACCACTGACAACGGGATTCTTTCCCTTCTCGACAATATCAATGAGGAAGTGACTCAGGAAAATTCCAACAAGAACCCTGTCATCAACTCCACCCAGAGGGATTATATGGCGGGGGAGGTCAGCAAAGATCTGTCCAGGAGGGTTTTGCTTCCGGCCGAGGTGGTGAGAGCCCACGAGGAAGGTATCATTCATTTCCATGATACGGATTATTACGCTCAGAGGGAGCATAACTGTGATCTGATCAATCTGGAGGACATGCTCCAGAACGGGACAGTGATCAGCGAGACCATGATTGAAAAGCCCCACAGCTTCTTTACGGCCTGCAATGTGACCACTCAGATCGTGGCGCAGGTGGCCAGCAATCAGTACGGCGGCCAGTCTTTTTCCCTGGCTCATCTGGCCCCTTTTGTGGATATCAGCCGTCAAAAATTAAAGAAAGCAGTGATCGCAGAGCGGAAAGCCTGCGGCGAACCTCTTGACGAGGAAATCATTGATAAAGTGACAGAGTGCCGTCTGAGGGAAGAAGTGAAGAGCGGAATCCAAACGATCCAGTATCAGCTCATTACCCTGATGACCTGTAATGGCCAGGCCCCTTTTGTGACCGTGTTCATGTATCTGGATGAGGTGCCTGCAGGAAGGCTCAGGGAGGATCTGGCGATGATCACCGAGGAGGTGCTGCGCCAGCGGATGCAGGGGGTAAAGAATGAGAAGGGCGTGTGGATCACTCCTGCTTTTCCCAAACTGATCTATGTTTTGGACGAGGACAATATCACAGAAGATTCCAAATACTGGTATCTGACAGAGCTGGCGGCAAAATGTACGGCCAAGCGGATGGTGCCCGATTATATTTCCGCGAAGATGATGCGGGAGCTTAAGAAGGGAAATGTCTATACCTGCATGGGCTGCCGTTCCTTCCTGACCGTGGAGGAGAGTCAGAAGAATCCAGATGGAAGCTATAAATTTTACGGACGGTTCAATCAGGGTGTGGTGACCATCAATTTGGTGGACGTGGCCTGCTCCGCGGAGGGGGACATGGATAAATTCTGGGAGATTCTGGAGGATCGGCTGGAGCTTTGCCACAGGGCCCTCAGATGCCGCCATGAGCGTCTGAAAGGGACAGTTTCTGATGTGGCCCCCATTCTCTGGCAGTATGGGGCGCTGGCAAGGCTCAAGAAAGGGGAACCTATTGACAGGCTTCTGTACAATGGCTACTCCACCATTTCCCTGGGTTATGCGGGCCTCTATGAAATGTGCATGCGGATGGTAGGCAAGTCCCACACGGATCCTGAGGCGAAGCCTTTTGCCCTGGAGGTCATGCAGCGGCTCAATGACAAGTGTGCCCAGTGGAAGGCGGCAGAGAACATCAGCTATTCGGTATATGGGACGCCTATGGAGTCCACCACCTATAAGTTTGCAAAGTGCTTGCAGAAACGGTTCGGGATCATTCCCGGGGTGACCGATAAGAATTATATTACCAACAGTTACCATGTCCATGTGTCTGAGGAGATCGATGCCTTCAGTAAGTTAAAATTTGAGGCAGATTTCCAGAAATTGTCCCCGGGCGGCGCCATCAGCTACGTGGAAGTGCCCAATATGCAGCAGAATATTCCGGCGGTGCTGTCAGTGATGAGGTTCATTTACGACAACATTATGTATGCGGAGCTCAATACCAAGAGCGATTTTTGTGAGAGCTGCGGCTATGACGGAGAGATTTTGATTAAGGAGCAGGAGGACGGAAAGCTGGTCTGGGAATGTCCCAACTGTGGCAGCCGGGATCAGGATAAGATGTTTGTGGCCCGCCGTACCTGCGGCTATATTGGGACCCAGTTCTGGAATCAGGGGCGGACCCAGGAGATCAAGGACCGGGTACTCCACCTGTAAGATGTCCGGAGAGGGAAAGAGAAACCATGTATTATGGAAACATCAAGGAATGTGATATCGCGGACGGCCCCGGTGTGCGGGTAACGCTCTTTGTGTCCGGCTGCCGGAATTGCTGCAAAGGCTGTTTCAATTCTGAAACCTGGGATTTTTCTTATGGACAGCCTTATACGGAGGCCACAAAAGCAGAGATCCTTGAGGCTTTAAAACCGGATTATATCCAGGGCTTTACCCTTCTGGGAGGCGAACCTTTTGAGCCGGAAAATCAGCGGGTCTGTGTAAAACTTCTGGAGAAGATCCGGGAGACGTATCCGAAAAAGGATATCTGGTGTTATTCGGGGTACCGGATCGATGCAGATATGATTCCTGGCGGGAAGGTGTACACGGAGGTGACGGAGAGGATGCTCTCTTACATCGACGTGCTGGTGGACGGCCCTTTCGTGGAGGAGGAGAAAGATCTGACTCTCACCTTCCGGGGCAGCAGGAACCAGAGAGTATTGAGGCTGGAGAACGGAAAGGCAGTGGATACCATCGGTCACAGTAATCCGTAGGTATCATAATGTGGAAACTCAAGATTAATAGGTGAAATGCCCTGGGGCCGCCTGTGAAAAGCAGGCGGCCCCAGGGCATTTTTGCCATATGAAAAAATCTCCAGAGCGTGAAACAAAAACACATAGGAATCTGTCTGTTTTGGCAGAAGATTTTTGAAAGGGCAGCGCAAACTGACAAATTTTTGCCTTAAAACTGCATTATTAATCATATTAGTTCTTGCGCAGATAGGAAAAAAAGTGTATAGTAGAGGAGGAGTTGATAAATAGAAATAAGGAGAGGTATTATGAACAGAAAAGAACTGGTACTAAAAACATTTCACAATGAGCCGACAGACAAGCTGTTGGTTGGGTTCTGGCATCATTTTCTGGAGGATGAGCTGGTAGACGGCCTGCACAATCCGGAATATATTGCCAAGAATCTGGAGGGGGCAAAGAAATTCAAGGAAGAATTTGATCCCGACTTCGTAAAGGTCATGACAGACGGATACTTCTTCATGCCCTGCAATTACGAGGATATGAACTGCGCTTCTGATCTCAAGAACCTGAAGCCCACAGACGAGATGGATCTGTATCTGGAAAAATGTGTGGAATTCGCAAAGGCCACCAGGGAAATTTACGGGAACGATGTGCTGATGTATTATAACGTATTTTCCCCTACGTTCCAGATCAACCACAGAATGAACCAGACGCATCCGCTTATGACGGCGGGCAAGCTGGAGGCGCCTATTGTCCAGCTGATCAAGGAAGATCCGGAAGCGACCCAGGCAGCTCTTGACCTGCTTGCAGATTACACGGAGAAGCTGATCGACAAGATCGTCGGCGCGGGGATCATGGACGGTATTTATTTCAGCGTGTCCTGCTTCAACCGCGGAATTTCCCCTGCAGTTTACAACAAATATGTGGCGCCCGGTGAGAAGAGGATCATCGCAAAGGCCAACTCCTATGCCAAGGATAACCTGCTTCATATCTGCGGATGGAGAGGCAACTTGAATAATCTTTCTATCTTTACGGATTATGACTGCAGCGTAATCAACTGGGCAGTTCATGCCGAGGAAGTTTCTGTAGCAGAAGGTAAGAAGATGTTCGGCGGCAAGTGCGTGATCGGCGGCTTTGGAAACAACAATACAGACCTGATCTGCACCGGAACCAAGCAGGAAATCCAGGATTATGTGGAGAAGATTGTGGACGAGGCGGGAACGACCGGTATCATCATCGGCGCAGACTGTACGACTCATCTGGATACGCCCGATGAACATATCCACTGGGTATATGAGAAGGCTGAGGAGATTTCCGAAAGGCTTCTGAAGAAATAAAGAGACAAACTTGAAGTGATCTGGGGCTGTCGCCCGGCTGAAATTTTCAGCTGGGCGACAGCCCTGTTTTTGTATAAAAGATACCGTCATGTTTCCGGCGGGAGACTCCGTATGGCATTGCCGTCAATGATTTTCGGCATGAACATCACTTCCCTGTTTCCGATGGGCTGATCCGTCCGGATCCGTTCCAGCAGCATCTGTCCAATGCGGGAGCCCAGGCCCCAGGTGTCAGGCAGGGCTCTGGAAGGATTGACATAAAAAAGGTCTACCAGATTGACATTGCACGGAGAGGCGATGGAAAGTTTGTCCGGAATGGGGATCCTGTTTTGCTGGTAGTAGCGCAGCAGGCCGATGCAGGTTTCATTGTGGCAGGGGATAATGGCAGTGGGCGGGTCAGACCGTGACAGCAGGAGAGAGGCGGCACGGTATCCGAATTCAGAGTCATGGGGGCCCTCCACCATGTAGGGGTAGGCAGAATCCACTTCTATATCAATTTCTTTCATAGCACGTCTGAAGTTCTGGAAACGTTCAAATGCAGAGCTGATGGAAAGGGGGCCGCTGATCAGCCCGATTTTCCGGTGATTGCTCCGGATGAGCTGCATGGTCATTTCGTAAGTACTGTTTCCAAAATCGGCATCCACAAAATCGCCCGAGAAATCGGGATTGTTGAGGCGGCGGTGTATCAGTATGATGGGGATCCGTTTGCTGATCTGCGTGATAAATTGATCGTTTCTTCCGCAGCTGTTGAGGATGATACCGTCCACATTTCGCTCATAAAGCATGGTGAGATAATTTTTTTCGATCTCACTGTCATTGAAACAGTTGCATATGAACAGGGTGTAACCATATTCTTTGATGATCTGTATAATTGCTTGAGAAATCTGGCTATAATATTCATTGGTGCTGTCGGCAATGAGAAATGCGATGGTTTTGGATGCATGGCTTTTTAATTCCCTTGCCGCCCGATTGGGAAAATAGTTTAGCTCCTGTATGGCATTCTGAACTCGTTCCTGGGCTTTGGGGGATACATTTGAGTGATTGTTTATTACACGTGAAACGGTGGCAACCGAAACATTTGCGTGGTCGGCGATGTCTCTGATGGTAATATTTTTCATTCGTTCCTCCTGCTGGTAAAGAAATCAGAACTATTATAATATAAAACACTGCGAAATGCAACGAATAATATTGAATGGAAGTGATAACGTTTACAAAAATGAGAGGAGGGGGTGATAATAAACAAAGAATTCTGGAAGAAATAGTGGAAAACTGACAAAAATAAAAGGGAAACAGAAGAAAATGTTGACAAAAAAACGGATATATAATAAAATTGAAAATGTAAACGATTACATCAAGGAAGAACGTGATGTAGGTAAACAAAATAAAAAGGAGGTTTGTTTATGAAGAAGGTAATGGCACTTGTGATGGCGGCATTGTTGGTCCTTGGCCTTGCAGGGTGCGGATCAAAAGAGGAAGCAGAGAGCAAAGGCGAAGAAAAAAAGACGACACAGGCAGCGAAAAGCGAGACAAAGGCCGCTGGGGATGAGACGCCAAGCAGTTCAAGTTCAGAGGAGGCGTCCGGTGATTCAATCAAAATCGGCCTGACGACTGTTCTGACCGGTGACCGGTCCTTGGAAGGACAGTATGCGTCCAATGCGGTGAAGCTGATTGAAGAGGAAATCAACGGTGCAGGCGGCGTCCTGGGACGCCCTGTGGAAGTGGTGATCGAGGATGCGCTCGGCACGGACGTGGGTGCGGTAAACGCCTACCGGAAACTGGCAGCGGACGAAGATATTGTTGCGATCATCGGGCCGGACAGCTCCAATGACGGAATGGCGCAGTCCCCTTCCGCCCTTGAATTTAAGATTCTGACAACCGCGCAGGGGTCCTCTCCGACTTTGCGGGATATGTGCAACAATGACAATGAGTGGCTGTTCCAGCTGAGGGCCTGTGACGAGACTCTCTGTGCGGCGCTGATTAAATATGCGGTAGAGGAGCTTGGGCTTAAGAGCTTTGCAATCCTTCATGACACAGAGACATCTTCTGCAGATCAGGCCAGACTGTTTACAGAGGCATTGGCTGCTTATGACATCGAACCGGAAGTGGTAGTTCCTTTTACCACCGGAACAAAGGATTTTTCCTCCCAGATTGCACAGGTGCAGAACTCCGGAGCAGAGGCCATTATCGGCGCTGCGTTCCAGACAGAGGCGGCGATCCTGGTGACTCAGATCCGTTCCATGGGAATGGACGTGCCGATTTTGGGGTCTAACGGATTTGCAGACCCTGTCACCATCCAGCTTGCCGGCGATGCGACGGATGATGTTTACTGTGCTTCTGCCTGGGTTCCCAACACCCCCAATCCCAAGGGCAATGCATTTGCCGCAAAATACCAGGAGACCTATGGAGAGGAATGCGGAAAAGCCGCAGCACAGATCTATGACCATGTCTCCATTATCTGTGAGGCCATCGAACGGGCGGGATCCACAGACAGGGCGGCAGTGAGAGACGCCATGAATACCATTGACAGCTACGAGGGTGCCATCACTACTTATGACTGCCGGACCAACGGAGACTGCGGCCGCGGCGGCCTGCTTGTAAGAGTGCAGGATCAGAAAGCAGAGATTATTGCAGAAATCACATCAGAGAAAGTGATTGATTGACAGGCAGGAAAATGGGGAGCTGGAAAAAAGCTCCCCATTATCTTAGAAAGGACGGTGGGACTATGAACCTGCAGTTGTTGATTTCCGGCGTATCCATGGGAATTGTCTATGGACTGATCGCCATGGGAATGGTGTTGATCTTCCGGTCTGTGGGAATTATGAATTTTGCCCAGGGCGAGTTTTTGATGTTCGGCGGTTATTTTTGCTATACTTATAATCAGATTTTTCGTCTGCCCATTGTTGTATCCTTGATCCTGGCCTCTCTTTCCATGGGGGTAGTCGGCGTTCTGTTTATGAGATCTTCCTACTGGCCTCTCAGAAGGGCGCAGGCAAAAGCGATCATTGTGAGCGCCATGGGCGCCTCCATCGCATTTAAAGAAGGGGCCAGGCTCATATGGGGCTCCATCCCGGTCAGCATGGACCGGGTGGTCGAAGGGACAGTCAAAGTGGGAACTGCTTCGGTGCAGTGGCAGCACATTGCCATCATCGGAACTTCGGCGGTCATCATGGTAGCTGTGTATCTGCTCCTGGAAAAGACTTTTATCGGAAATATCATGCAGGCCACCGCTCAAGACCAGTATATGGCTTCCCTGACGGGGATTCCGGTGGTGTTTTCCATCGGTCTGACCTTTGCCCTGTCCGCCATGATCACAGGAGTAGGCGGAGGGCTTCTGGCGCCGATTTTCTTCCTGAATAATGTGATGGGGGCCACTGCGGGGTCCAAAGCCTTTGCGGCCATCGTGATCGGCGGCTTTGGGAGCGTACAGGGGGCCATCATAGGCGGTTTGATCGTGGGGCTGGTGGAATCTTTTGGCGGAGCCTACATTTCCAGCACATACCAGCTTGTTCTGATCTATGTGGTGCTGATCGCGATTCTGATGATCCGCCCTCAGGGAATTTTTGGAGAAAAAATACAGGAGAAAGCGTAGGTGACGGTGATGATCGAAGGATTAAGATCCATAAAAAAGCCTTTTATAATTACAATGCTTGCTGTGCTCATCCTCGGCAGCGGGCTGCCTTTTGTGACGTCCAGCTATATGCTCAGAGTACTTAACATTGCCATGATCGCATACTTGTGCGTGTTGAGCGTATACGTACTTCTTGGAATGTGTGGGCAGAACTCTTTCGCCCAGGCGGGGCTTTGGGGCGTAGGGGCTTACATAACAGCCAACGTCACTTTGAAACTGGGATTTGGGTCAATTCCCGCTATGCTGGCGGCGATTATAGGAACTGCGCTGTTTGCTTTTGTCCTGGGTTTTGCATTTTTCCGCCTGAGGCAATATTATTTTACCTTTGCCTCCACCCAGATCGTAGTTGCGCCCATCATCACTTCATAGAGCCATCCCGGGTAGCCCTTCTCCTGGAGCAGATGGTAGGCC
>JAAWBT010000092.1 GCA_022792835.1 Lachnospiraceae bacterium
AAGTGAACGGATAAGCTGCAAAAGAAAAAATAAGTTACGGAGCAAGCATATGTAAATAAGCTGCCTGCATTTCTGCAAGCGACTTGGTTTTTTAATATTGGGGCACACCATAGCCAAGAATCTCGTAATGTCCAACTGAATACTGATTGATTCGGCAGCTATCGCCGGAATTGCCTTCTACGGTGTAAACGATACCATTCTCAACTTTCTCAACAATTCCCACATGATCGGATTCACCATCGCTGTCCCAATCAAAGAAGATTATGATACCGGGAGCAGGCTCGGCAGATCCATCAAGCCACTGTCCCCTGTCCTTGAACCACTGAACGCCATTGACGCAGCCCGCAAATTGGGGGATAACGCCTGCGTCGATATATCCGCACTCATTGGCACACCAGCTTACAAAGCAGGCGCACCACTCTACACATATTCTCATCTTTCAGCAATTCAGCAAGGTAATCCCTCTGCTCCTGATTGAAACCATACTGAGCAGCCATTTCATCGACCGTCTTGTGGGAAACTGTGATATACAGATAGGTACGTGTTACGGTTGTTTCCGTCTGCACAATGTTTCCGTGTTCGTCATCAGTTTCTGTGATCTGCGTTTCCGTCTTACTCTCTGTCCGGGAGCTGATTTGATTCATCTCCCAAAAGATATCCTTTAGGAGCTGCTTCTTAGAATCGTCCATTGTCGCAACCTCTTGTGGGTTATCCTGATCCGTATTTGTCTTTACGGCATAAACCGCAAGCACATCCTTCCACACGGCTCTGCTTCCACTCATTTCAAGCACATCATAGGATACTGAGTCTTTTTCGGCTTGCAGCTTGGTATCATACTCTGTATTGATTTCCTGCACCACCGTCTGCATACTCATACCCGTTCCGCTGTCCCCGCCCGAAAAAATATCCCAAACACAGAGCCGAGCAATAACGCAATCAGGCAAATCACGATAATTACCACAACTGCAATCCAGCCCCCGGCAGCAATGGCGGCAATCAGAGCCTTTGTTGCCGCTATAATCGCCTTTACTGCGGCAACGGTCGCTTTGACTGCTGCTTTTATCCCCGTTATAACCGCCTTTGCGGTAGCTTTAGCAGCCTGCGCCGCCCTCTGAGCAGCTTTTGCCGTAGCCTGTGCCGTTTTCTGAGCCGCCTTTGCCGCCTGCTTTGTTGTCTTGATTGAGGTGGGAGTGCGGACAGACTGATTTTTCAGAGCTTCCGCCGCCCGCTTTTCCTTAAACTGCCTGATTCCGTCTCTTGCCTTTGAAATATTCTGCTTCGTCGTTTCCACGCCTTTTCGCCCCTGCTTACCGAATTGATAAACAGCTTCGTGAGTAACACGGTCTACGCCACCCTCAACACGGTCAGCGGCATATTCCTCTGCGCTATTTTCCTGAGCGTGGGTAGAATGTTCCGCTTTTTCTTTCGTCTGAACATACGCCTGCTTCATACGCTGTCCGAGGGTGGCGGCTTTGTCAATCGTTTTGATTGTGCCTTTTACAGCGTCCTTCGTCTTTATATCAGCCAAAATCTCACCTCCGTTTCCTCACTTTTTTGCTACCGCCGCTTAGTTTGAAATACGCTTTGCCACCACGACAAGCCTTCCATTTGTGCGGGAATATTCACAGGTAGAAATGGTTATCAGCTTATCCCCGTATTCTGCCGACACCCCGGTTTCATAAAGGGATAGCTCCTTACATTTATCAACAAATGCGAAGAAATCCTCCGGCGTTTCTACGTTTACAAAGTGATAATACTTAAAGGAATCGGGGCTGTCCGAGTAAACGAATGTCTTGAATACGGAAACAATCTCATATTCATATCTGTCTGTTACGGTGCTGAAGAAAAAAGTCTTATGCTCCTGCCAAAAGTCCTGACTTTTGAATTTTTCAAGGTCGCAGAACATTGAACCGTTTTTCATATGGTGCCCGTAGAGTATCACATAGTCATGGGCAACTATACATCGCAATTCTCCTGCACATAAGGGTAGCCGTAATCGCTGTATTCCTTATCAAAGCCGTGCTTCAGATAGAAATCAGGATTGTCCGGCGTGTGCATGACCGGGTAGTTGATATTGGTGTCCTCTATGTGAATCCAGCCCGCTAAATCGCTGTTCTGCTGATACAGCTCGGCAAGCTCCGGCAGCACCGTCTTTTCTTCTGTGTATAAAATCGGCTCTGTGGGTTCTTCCTCTGTTTCTGCGGCAGAATCCACCATTTCGGCAAGGCTGTCGTAAAGCTCCGCCTGCTGCTTATCCTGTCTGTAATGGTCGAAAATAAAATAGGCGCTTGTGCAAAATAAAGCAGCAAACGCCACAATCAGAATGATACATATTGTTTTTTTCATAGGCTTTCCTTTCTATAAGAAAACGCCCGCCGGATTTACCGAACGAGCGTTTTTTGATTTTAATATTCAGAACTGAGCAGAAAATCCGCTATGTGCATTGTCTTAATGCCCTCATAGTTTCCTCCCGCAAATTCATCTGTTGTAAGAACATATTTGGGGTAATTATCGTGTATTTCAAGCAGACGGTCATACTCCCGTTTTTCCGTCTTTTCGGAACTAATTTCCTGCGTGACCTGAACATAGGTTTTTTCGTTCTGCCTTACCGCTACAAAATCAATCTCACCATCACTGGTTTTCCCCACATTGACGGTGTACCCACGCCTGCAAAGCTCCAGATACACAATGTTTTCAAGGCTGGAAGCCACGCTGTCAGCGTTATATCCAAGAACACTGTAACGCAGGGAAACATCTGCAAGATAAAATTTTTCCTGTGTTTTCAGAATTTCCTTGCCCTGCAAATCATATCGGGAACAGCGATGGAGCAAATATGCTTTTTCAAGCTTTTCCAAATAGCTATATACTGTTTCGTTGTCAAGCGATCTTCGTTCTGATTTCAGATAATCCGCAATCGACTTTGCAGAAAAGGTATTGCCGACATTGTTGAAAGTGTATTTTACTACACGCTCCAACTGATCGATTTTTCTGACCTGATTCCGTTTAACAATGTCAGAAAAAATCGTAGAGTTATAAATATCCCGAACGATTGTGTAAATCTCGTCCTGAGAATACGCCTGTAAATGAGTTGCGGGAAAGCCTCCCAAACGGACATAGTTTTTAAGCTCTGCTTTTGGATCTCCCACAGCAGCATACTTTTCCTTGAACATCAGATACTCATCAAAGGACAGGGTAAAAATCCGAAAGGAAACATATCTCCCTGTAAGATATGTTGATATTTCAGAGGACATCATTCGTGAGTTAGAACCCGTTATATACAGATCAACATCAAAATCCGACGCTAATGAATTGACAACCTTTTCCCAGCCCTTGATTTCCTGAACCTCATCAAGAAACAAATAGGTTTTACCATCAGGTGAAAGCCGTTCTTTTAACCAAGCGTACATCTGCTTCGCTGTCATATCTTCATATTCCATAGAATCAAAGCGACAGCTTACAATTCGCTCTTCGGAAACATTTCGCTCCTTTTTCAGCTTTTCCATAATCATTTTCAGCATCGTAGACTTTCCGCAACGTCGAACTCCTGTGAGTATCTTAACAAAGGGCGTATCCACATAAGCCATTATTTTATCTACATACACTGGTCTGTAAATCACGATAACCACCTCCAACTATGAAACAGTATACCGCAAACCCCTTGAAAAATCAATATATTTTGCGGTTTGTAACCGCAAAACTTTTTTACATTTTATTTAACTGCGGTTTTTCTATTCTTCGAGCGAGAGTTACACACTCTCGCCCGGTTTGGTTGTCATCAGCTTATATAGCTTTGTATTCTTGGGAAACTTATTCGCAAACGGCACAAGGGAGCTGCCCACCTTAATCAGTCCGTGTCCGGCTTCCACATTGGTAATATAACTCATTTGCAAGTCGGAGATATTGAGCAGCTCGGCAAGCTTCAAACGGTCGGTAGAAGCCTGATTGAGCATAATGATAAACTCAGAGTTTGCAAGCATTGTCCTTGCGGTATGGCTCTGCAAGAGATCGTCCACATTCTGCGTGATACCTGTTGCATAAGCTCCGTACTTTCTGACACGCTTCCACAAGGTAAACAGGAAATTAGCAGAATACTCGTGCTGGAACAGCAAATAAATCTCGTCTATAAAGATAAAGGTGTTTCTGCCCTTCGCTCGGTTCTGCGTAATGCGGTTTAGGATACTGTCAAGCACGACAAGCATACCGATCGGCATAAGCTGCTTACCAAGGTCAAGAATGTCGTAACAGATCAGGCGGTTGTTGGTATCCACATTGGTATGCTTGGCAAAAGTATTTAAGCTGCCGTTTGTGAAAAGCTCAATGGCAAGGGCGATTTCCTTTGCTTCCGGCTCATCCTGCTTCAAAAGCTCATTTCTGAAATCCTGTAAGGTCGGCACTTCGCCTCTATAATCGTTCTGTTGATAGGTGCGGTACACAGAAGCGGTACAGCGGTCAATAATAGATTTTTGTTTTGCTCCCAAGTTTGTGCCGCCGATAAGCTGCTCACACAGCGACATAATAAACTCAGATTTCAGGATAACCGGGTTCGCACCGTCTCCGTATTCTTTCGTCATATCCATAGCGTTGATATGATTTTCATAGGTGGCAGAGATGTGTATTACCTCGCCGCCCATTGCCCTTACGAGCTGTGAATACTCTCGTTCGGGATCTATTATGATAATATCGGCGTTGCTGGACAATACCTGATTGATAATCTCGCCCTTTGCGGCAAAGGATTTACCGCCGCCGGATACCCCCAAAATAAACTCGTTGCCATTGAGTAGCTGCTTGCGGTCAGCGATAATCATATTTTTGCTGATTACATTTTGACCGTAATAAATGCCGTTCTCGTGGTAAATATCCTGTACCCGAAACGGAATGAACACCGCCAATGATTCCGTTGTAAGCGTTCTGAAGGTGTCAATCTTTCGTGTACCGAAGGGCATAACTGTATTCAGACCGTCCATCTGTTGAAATTTCAGAACGCCGAATTGACAAAGGTGCTTTCTTCTCCCACACGGTAGAAATCGTGGAAGATACGAAGCCTCTCGTCCGTTTCAAGCTCCACGCATTTGCTGCCGAGCCTGCCGAAATGGGCAATCAAGTCAGCTCCCACACGGGAAAAGTATGTTCTTGCGTCCTCCACATTTTTCTTGTTGACCGAGATCGTCATATACTTATCCTGCACAATGGCGTTTGCCCCGGTAGCCTTTTCAAGCAGTATTTTGTTGTATTCCTCACGGTACTCGTCCAGCTCATCACTTGTCTTTGGAATCAAGATTGTTTTCTCAAAGTCCAGTCGATTCAGGCGGCGGTTGTTGATTGTGATTTTTGTCGTTGCACCGGAATCAAGAGAGTTAAGCAGCTCCGAATATTCAAGGAACATTGTTTCCTTATCTTCACGGCTTGCTACGGCGTAGTTTATATCTGAAAACTTAAAGGTCTTGGAAAACTTGTCCTTCCCCACCTGAAAAATACCGTCATCATAAATGGCGGTAATGGGGATCACATCCTGAACGCCCTTCGGCACAACAAACTTTTCCTTATCCTGTTTGAATAAATTGGTAAGCGTTTTAATCATTTGATTTCAAAACCTCCTTCTGCTTCTTTTCCATACCTGGCTTCATCAGCTCCAAGTAGGTGTTTGTGGAATGAAACACGAGCTTCTTCGGCATAAGAAACTCCGATTTTATCCACGCATAAATAAATTTTTCTGCGGTCATTCCGTTGTATTTGATAAAACCGAGAGCCGCAAAGGGTGCAGCTCCCAAAATACACATCCATGACACGGTTTCTGTACCGACATAGGGTTTCAGCAGGAAATAGAGTCCTACCGCCACCGCACAGGCACAGACAGAAAAAATGAACTGCCGCAGGGACAGTCCGAAAAACATCGCTTCCGTGTAATTTCTGATTTCACAGTCAATTTTTACTTCCATTAAAAGCTCCTTTCTTTTCGTAGAACAAAGAATCCTGCTTGCAGGATTCTCCGCCTGCGGCAGATCGCTTTAGCGATATAATTCCTCTCCGCCGCAGTGCGATCCCCGCGGAGCGGTTTTGCTTTATAGGACGCAATTTCCTATAAAGTAAAAAATCGCCACCTTTTCAGATGACGATTTGTTTTCTCTTTAAGCGGTATTCAGTTGTCGCCCGGCTCTCCGAACAGGATTTTCATAAAGTTCCTCCGTCCGTAAAGCACACGGACAATATTTACTGTCTGATTTTCGATTCGGTAAAACGCTATATAGCTGCCGCAGACCCAAAAACGGTAGTCTGTTTCAAAGTCTACGATAGAGGAAAGGGTCGCACCGCTTTCAGGAAAACTGGCAAGCATACGAATTCTCTTTGTAATCTTTGCAACCGTACCTATTGCCGCCTGCTCATTGCAAAGCTCTTCTGTAATATATGCTTTCGTCTGCTGTAAGTCTGTGATTGCTTCCGGTGAAAATCTTATCTCAGCCACCCACAATACCTAACATTTTCTCAACATCGGAAATATCCGTCCAGCCTTTTTCCTTTGCGGACTGTTCACCTTTGGAAAGTTCACCCATCAGCTTAATCACAGCCTTTGTTTTTTCATATTCCTCCATATCGACAATGGCGTATCTTCCTCTGCCGTTTTTTGTCAGGAATACAGGCTCTCCAACCGCAATATCCCGCAGTACCTCCGTATAATTTCTCAAATCAGACACAGGCTTTATATTTGGCATAACATTCGCTCCCTTCAAATCCGCTGTAATTATTATATCCTAATTTATCGTAAAGTGCAACAGCGTCTCTGAAATTTGCAAAAATGTCACAATCAAAGCCTCATCATCTCTCGGATAATCCTGTCGCTCATCTTTACAGCTCCAACAAGCACCAACATGTTAAAGAGCAGCTCTCCGATATATGCCCACACCTGCGTGATTGCCGCAGCGTCAGGATTGACAACAGGCGGCGAAGCCGCAAAGAGTGAAAAGATGATACACGCTAAAACAATGACAGCGCCCTCCAAGCAGACAGCACAGTAGCTCTTTATGAATGATTTGCCTACATTCTGACTCGGCTCTCCGGCAAAGGTGGAAAACGGAACGGGAGCGAGCGCCGTGTACATATACAGCTTAAAAAATCTGCCGTACACCGTCATAATCAGGATAAACGACATCACTGTAATAAACAGACCGCCGATCAGCGTAACCGCCCATAAAGAGATACTCTCAAAGAAGCCGCAGCTTTCAATGGTATCCACCATTTCCTGCGGTAAGGTTGTCTGCTGTGCCGAAGAAAATCCGGCGGCAGTCATAATCGTCCCAATCGTCCCCTGCACAATATTGAACAGAGCAAGCATTAGCTCCATACCGTAGGTAATCGCCCCTTTTGCGAGAGCGAAACGGATAAACAGCTTTAATGCGTGTTCCGGCTTCCGAACCTCAGAAAACGATCCACAAGTCCTTACCATTCCTACGACAAAAAACAGGACAAGCAGAGCAAGTCCTATCGCCTGAACAGCCGAGTTGATATTTACAATCACTCCCCAAATGCCGCCGCCCTTGAAGTTTTGCGGCGTGGTCGTGATGAGCTGCCATATTTCAGCGAGTTTTTCATTCCAAGTTTCAAGGGCGTTCTCAAGGTTTTGAACAACCCAGTTATCGCTCACAAGTCAGCACCTCCTTCTAAAAAATTATGGGTGTCCCCGAAACAGTCCAGGGACGCCCTCTTTCTTGCAAGTGTCAGTCAATCAGCCCGTAATCGGGGTAAGGATTTCTTTTGCGAAGGTGATGATAATGCCGCCCGCCAAAGTCAGAAAGCCGTTCGCCCTCTGGGACGGATCGTGAGATTTCAGGCTCAGTCCCCCCTGAACAATGCCGAAGCCGAGCAGGATAAGACCGATTGCACGAATCAGACCGAAAATGAAATCAGACAAATTGTTGACTACCTGAATCGGATCGCCGCCTGCGGCAAACGCCGTTACGGACATACCCATAACGAGGGTAAGAGCTGCAACAATGGCACAGTAAAAACGGAAGCCACGCTTAATCTTGCCGTTCATCGGCAGCTTGTGGGTTTCCTTGTTGGTTTTCTTCATCGTATTAAAAATCTTCATAGTGATTTCCTCCATTTAATTTTGTTTGTTTTTGGTTTCAAAGTCCTCATCAGACAATAATTCATAGGTCGTTTCCGGTACTTCCATATCGGGAACGGCCTTCGGATCAATCCATTCCACCGCAATCGTGGCAACATCGTCCCTGACTTCGCCGTGTGCATACGCCCCGACGCTTCCGTCAGCGGTCAGCGCCACATTCGAGTGCTTCAGTATGTCGTATTTCAAATCCATAACCGGCAGCTCGCCACGGATAAACAGAATGGCATAGCGGTTGTCGGGCATTCTGACCTCATCCGGCGTTAAAAGCTCACGCCCTGAAATCTGATAGTTTGTCGAGTAGTTACCGCTCCGTCCTGACGATTTTCCAAAGGTGTTGGTGTCAATCGTTTCCTTGCCGAGCAGCTCAGACACATACTTGTGCGTGGACTGTTCATTGCCGCCCAAGTATAGGAACTCATCACAGTTGCCCACTATACTTTCCCATTGCTTCTCAAATAAAGCCTTTAACTGCGCCAAGTTCTGCAAGATGATACTGACAGACACGCCTCTCGATCTCATAACCGAAAGAATCTTGTCAAGGTCATCCGGCAGCGAAACATTGGCGAACTCGTCCATCAGGAAATGCACCGGAATGGGCAGACAGCCGCCGTGTATATGGTCGGCTGAATAAAATAACTGCTGGAAAAGCTGCGTGTAAAGGATTGACACCAAGAAATTAAAGCTGGAGTCATTATCTGGAATCCAAGCGAATAACGCCACCTTCTTTTCTCCAAGAGTCGCAAGGTCAAGCTCATCTGCGGAGGTCAGCGCCGCCAAGCTTTCAAGGTTAAACTTTTCGAGCCTTGCGGCAAGGGTAATCTGAATGGATTTAAGTGTCTTTGCCGAACCGGAATGGTAGGAGCGGTAATACTTCAAAGCGATATGGTCGGGATTATCCAGCTCCAAATCCGCAAAGAGATTATCAAGGGGAGAAGGTCTGTTGTCCTCCTCATCCTCAATCGCTGCGGCTCTGAGCATTTCCATTACCATTGCAAAATTCTGTTCCTCCTCCGGCGCTTCGTAGTGCAGATAGAACACAAGAGCCAAAAGCAGCATGGAAGCGGCAGTATCCCAAAAGGGATCGTTTGACTGTGAGCCTTTCGGCGTGGTGCTTTTGAAAAGATTGGTAACAAGACGTTGTATGTCGTTGTCGTTTCTCAGATAGACAAACGGGTTATAACAATGGCTTTTCTCCATAGAGATTAAATCAAGCACCCGTATCTCAAAGCCTTTCTTTTCGAGCAGCTTTCCTACATCCCGCACGATTTCCCCCCTTCGGATCAAGAATCACAAAAGAAGTGTTTGCCTGCATTAAATTCGGCTTGCAGTAAAAGCGGGTTTTGTCTGTATTTCTTATCCACGGCTTTCGCATTGCCCCATTTTGCCGATCCGTGTTCCTCCCTCCTGCGGTAGTTCCTTCGTGTTGAAAAATATACGCCGATTCCCATTCCGTAACAGAGAAGCAAAACGAGGACAGTTTTTACGCTGTCCCCGCAAAGTTCTATATGAAATGGATTATTAAATACGGTCATCAGGCTTGGCAGTATCTCCGGCAAGCCGCCATTTTTTAACTGGCTTCCTGCCTGTCCCCGATATTCTATGTATAAGTCAATTCTGCTTTGCATGAGCAGATGGATAACTGCCCGAAAAAAGGACATGAAAAAATCCCTCCAAACTTAAAACAGGTCTAGAGGGTAACGTCTATTTATTTAGGCATGGTAAAACCGCCCACCGAACCTCGTTTTTTTTATTCGGTGGGCAAGTACCACAATGATTTTTTATCA
>JAAWBT010000099.1 GCA_022792835.1 Lachnospiraceae bacterium
TCCATAATCATCATAGAAAAACCTTACAACACCATTCTCCAAAATTGTTAAGTGTATTACAGAATATCCTTCTCTTTTGCTATCAATCCATTCTGCAATTACTTCAATGTCCTCTTTGTTGCTGGATTTTCCGTAACCTGTTTCAAAGCAATCATCTATTGCTTCTCCGATTAAACTTATTAAATTACTACTTAAAAGACTTCTCATAGCTTATTCCTCCATATATTCTGTGATTTTTCGTGCAAGATTCCAACTATCTTTTGCTCTGTCCGTTAATCCATCAAGTATAATTCCGTTTTCATTTGGAATATTCTTTTTTATTTCCGATAACTTATCTCCATAGCTCATACAAGCAGCATAGAGTAACTGTAGTTCTTCCTGATTAAATCTTATTCTACTATCCATGCCTATTTCTTCTCCTTCCTTCTACTTAAAACCATTGTTTCAACCGCTTATATATTTTCGTTTCTATAAAATTCAAATATTTCCCTTAATCCTTTCCTAACTTTGCTGAGTGTAATTTCTCCAGTTGCAATTCTCTTTGAACCTTTAAAAGCCTTTCCGTTAAACCATATTTCATAATGTGTTACAAGGCTTCTGCTTCTTGTATGAGCTGTTGACACATTCCAATAATATGTATCACCATTTACAGTAAACTCTTTTGGATATGAATACTCTGTCATTCCATCTTTTGAATAATCGTTTAAAGCAACTGAATTTCCATTAAGTGTCGCTTGTGGATTGATCACATTGCGAATCCATTGTATAAATTCTTTCCTATTATCCCTATCCATATTAATCACCATCCTTTCCACTCTCTATTTCTCTATTTCTTCATTTACTCAGCGTTTATAACCACTATAAAAGGCACTAACGGATATTTCCACTAATGCCTTCTAACTGGTTATAAATCGTCATATCACGCCAAACAACCCCTATCTTCCATCAGTCTATCCCACATATCAAATATTTCTGTACCGTTTTCACCTTCTGCAAATACTTCATAACATGCTGTCCATGTTTTAATTCTGGTAAATATTGAGTTGCACAAGCATAATAACCTTTTGCGTTTGCGCTGTATTTTGCATACCATGTATATGGAAAATTAATTACTTTATCTAAATCCTCCAAGTCAATTATTACCCACATATTTTCACTGTTTCTTCTATTAAGTTCAATTTTCACTATATTGTTTTCTTTGTCTACAATATAGTTGTTACCCTTTTTGCAATTACCCAATTAATAAGTCAATCCTTTCTTAGTAAAATATTTTTCTCTGCATTAGTGGCTTGAAACACTCTGAATAAATCAGGCTGCATTATAATATTCTACAAAGTCCTGTTGACCGTTACCCCATTCGCAATACTGCACTCGTTCCACCATCAACCCAAAAGAGGTTTTAAGAGTTCTTTTGGTACTCTATAAAGCGTTTATTTGCTTTACAATTATATTATATAGCTTTATGGCTATATTGTCAAGCATAAAAATAGCTTTATGGCTATTTTTATTTTCCATAAAGCTATTTTATATTCTTTCATCGTTAATTATAAAACTTCCTTCAAACTTACATCCACATACTTCCGCAATATGTATTAAATCTGATTCCCTCCAATCATCCAACTTGAATTTTTTAGATAATGTTGGCTGAGCAACTTCTAATTTATCAGCTAATTCCTTTTGAGTGATTCCTTTTTTTATCATAAGTATTTTTATTTTCTCTGTCATTCCTATTTTAATCACCTTCTTTCATATAGCAGATAGAATATATTATAGCCTATCTGCTATATTTATTCAATACTTTATCCTCTCACCATCTCAAAATCTTCCATTTCCTTCTGTGTCAATTCTCTGTTATAATATATCTCAGCCCATACCATACGCCCGTTTACTTCCGTTCTGGTGTCATAGTTGATAAAATCCATCATGCCATTTTTATGGTGTGTTCCGATGCTTACAGGGCGCATAACAGAATAATATTTGTTCCAATGATATTTTTTGCGCTGCTTGTCTTATGTAATTGTTTGTGCTCATGATCCGCCTCCCTACGCTACACAGAATGTTCCATCTTCCAAGAACTCCCAACCATTAACTTCACAGTTTTCTATTATTTCTTCTTCATCCGCTTCATAAAAATATTTATAGCCGTATTCTTCATATTGTTTAGCAAGCATTACAAACATATCAGCAACTAATTTTTCCATTTTTCGGATTGTGTCAACCTGAATATTTTTATACTGCTGATATTCAAGATCATATATCCAACCTTCAGCAAAATCCGTCTTATCAGATACGCAATAATTATAATATCCGTCATTATAAGGCAATACAACAGTTCTTCCACAAACTTCCATATATGCCTCTATGGTCTTCTGCTCATGTTCCGTCATATAATCCCAAAAATCCTTGAATGTTTCACCACAATATAACTTGTCCCGGATTGCCTTAAATACATCCATCAAGTCAAGTTCTCCGTATATATTCAAGCCGTCTCCCTGACAATATCCTAAAGAATATTGCATCTTTAAATCACTTCCAGAGAAAAGATATTTTAAATCTTCTGTATAGATTTCCGAAAATGTTTCATTTCTGCATGGATCATCAAGATACCACTGATTGACTTTTTCTTTTGCTTCCTCTGATAACTCAGGATAAGTATATACATTATAAGTTTCTGTTACTGTACGCATAAAAATTTCCTCCATTCTATTTGATTTTCCAATAATAAAAGCAAGCAACATTTCCACTTGTCACTTGCTTAATACTTCTCTTTATATGCCTTTTATTTATCCAAAAATCAAAGTTATTTCATATTCTGTGTATCTTCCATCTTTCCAATAAAATACACGATTTATAACAATTTTGACAGTTCTTTCATTCTGTCGTGTTTAAACCCCAGGGTAGCAAGTGCCTGATTTATTCCATCTGCATATCCATAATGCTGATCGGCTTTTCTCAGCTCTATTCCATATGCCATTTTATTTCCAACATTAAGGTGACAATCAGCTTCTTTATATTCATCATCAGATTGTTTTGCTTTTCTAATAGCTTCTTCCATAAGTTTTTCACACTTTTTATATTCCGTTATATTCATATTTATTCCTATCTCATCATTTTATATTTTTTATATTATACTATACCACAAAACGATGCTAATCTCCACAAAGGATTCTTTACAAGCTTCTTCTGCCTGACTCTTTCATTTCTAATACGTCTCTCTTCTCTAACATACCTTTCTTCAAAGGCATCAAGAGCAGACATTCTAATCTCAGATTCAGGAGTATCATCAATAATTTCCGTTCCATCGTAAGCAATAATAAGATATGTTTTTCCCATTTTAATTTCCTCTCTATAATTCTATATCAATTAGCGATTCTATTTTTTGATTATCTGCTTTGTACTCAACGGAATCATAGCATTCTTCATATATACTTTTTCTTCTGTTGGTATAATGCTTTATTTTTGTCAAGATAAAAATGCTATATAAACGTCTTCCCGTATTTTTTGAAAACACTTTTTGAATATGATATAATGCGATTCCATTACAATTATGTAAATAACTAAATACTTCACCGTACATAGACTTTTTAAAAGCTGGATCAACATATTTTAACGCATACTTTTTTATAATTTCTTTTTCCTCTTCAGAAATTTTTATAGTATCAAGCAAAGAAAAATCAAACATTTTTTTATCTTTGTCTCGTGATAAAATTAAATTGTTTTCTTTTGCAGTCTTAGATGCCGTATTAAACAATTTATATTTGTACTCCATAATTTCGGTCTCCTTTGATTACAATCTTACTCTTTCCATTATGAATTAATAAAATCGTTCTGGATATCCTTTCTTTTTACATACTGATGAAGGTTTACCAACATCACCATATCCCAGGAATATGTCATTTTGTGAAATGCATATTGTACCATTGTTATTTACTAAAAATTTCAAAACATTCATGATTTACCCTCCATCTAACAATATTCTTGTATTTGCCTGTTTAACTCGTTTATTACAATGTGCTGTCTTGCTTCCGTCAACTCTTCAAATACCATACCAAGTGCACCAAGAGCGTCCCTATAATCGCAAGTGATACATGCTTCATGGTTAGCAAGCTCATGGCTTACCATATCACGAAATGCCTCGTCATCCGTTTTTAATTCCGCATATGCATTTTCTAAATGTTCCAAAAAGATTTTTGATTTTTCCACGATCTCCACATCCGCAACATAACAGAGAGAAACAGGATTGTAAAAAGGGAAGTTCGGCTTTGTTTCATCAAATTCTCTTTGTGCTTTATCTCCAATTCCGAAAATTGAAAGTCTATCAAATTGCATGATCCAGTAATTGCGCAAGAAATGATATTTTCGTTTGTATTCGTCATAAGAATTAATACCTTGCAAAAGTTCCGCATCCGTGAAAAGTATATTATTCATGGTATCAATATAATACTGTCTAAGTGCTTCTTTCCTCTGTTCTTCTACAAGATAACCATGATGTAATTCATAATCATTGGCATAGTGGATATGTTTTCCGTTTCGGAAAACTAAAACAGAATAACCAAAAGCACCGCCAAAATCCACGAAAAAGCAATCGTGATCTTTGATCTTCATTGTTTCCAGTGCATTTTTTTCGGCTTCCTCATGTGTAATGTTTTCAATGCTTGTAATGTTCCAATTTGTCATAATTTCCACCGTTTAACCTTTCTTTAATTTGTCTATGTATAACTACTTCTCTTTTACTTTCTTATTCTTCACTCTATATTTATACGGGCTTGTGACCATTCAGAAAGTGCGCATCTTCCTGAGCTACATTACAGAAATATTCAAGACGATGATATTTTTCTGCATCGGTCTGACATCAAGACCTTTCGTATTTTTTATAGTAGGCTTTCGGCTTCCCTACTCTCTTTATAAAGGATAACTTAATTGTTATTTATATAAGCATTTCCTTATTTCTATAATCATTATAACATCTGGTTTTCTATATGTCAATAGCTTTTTCCGCATTTTTATAAGTTTTTCATTATTATTTATGGTAATAAAAAAGCACTTGCTTTTTTATATGCAAATGCTTTAATACTCTTTGCCATCAGAAAATCTAAAAAAAGATATATACTCACATCCAATAATTGAAGCTATCTTTTCTAGTTCTTCTCTTGTGAATTTTCCAGTTTTCATACGCTGGGAAAATCCAGGCTGACTAATTCCAAATTGTTTTGCCAGTTCTGTTATGCTTATATTGGCATGAATACAAGCCGTTTTAATTTGTTCTTGTATAGTAATAAGAAATCACTCCTTTTTATTAGATTTATCTTATACATATTATATCATATAATTTGAAAATTTCAAGTATTGTTACAGGCTTTAGACTGTCTGAAAGTTGATCAGGCTTCCAAGCTACATTATAACAACGCTCAACTTCCATTTACCATTCCTTACATGTTCATTGGTTTGTTCCATCTATGCGTATTTCTGTATAACCCGTGTAGCACTATCCACTTGTTATCTGGAGATTGTCTGACGTATCCCATCGGCTGTCTCTATAAAGTTTTCCATTTATCTTTATATTCATATTATATAACCTTTTTGTTTGTTTATCAAATATAAAAATAACCTTTTTGTTAGTTTTTTGTACTTATAAATACTTTTTCACTAACTAAAAGGTTGTTTTTATTTCATTTTTAATTGTTGAATATATTCACAATGTAAAACATTTGCAATTTCTAGTATATCGGACTCTTTCCAATCATCTTTTTTAAATTTCTTGTATAAATTTTCTGGTGTACATTTTAACAAAACCGCTAAATCTTTAACTTGCTTGTAATACTTCCGTTGGATCATATTTAAAAATAAACCCCCTTACATATGAGCTATACCAGCCTTGCAATGTTGCAAGTTTCCGCTTAACCTCTGCAAAATCTGACCTGTTTAATTCCTTTTCAGGCTTCACAATCCAAATTTTAGCGTGTGTTTGTGTATGCTGATCCTCTGTAATAATATAGGAAATACTTTCCTTTTTCGGTTCTGATTCTTCAGTATTCTTTGTAGTTTATGTCAAGCCTGCTTCTGTATTCGCTTCAGTTCCATTCAACTTTTTAGATGGATCTTCTTTAAAAATGAAACTATGCTTGAAGCGCGAATAATAACCTCCCAGAGATTTAATATATTTGTTTACGACTTTATACTCATCACGTCTCAATTTCTCCGCAACCTTTACAAGAAAGATTTTTTCTCCTGTGCGTGTGTCCGTATCCTCTGATACTTCATAAGTATAGGAATTTACGTCTGTTTCCTCTGTCTGTGTCATTTCTTTTGTGTTAGATGCAGTAGTGTTTTTTCTTTCTGCTTTGATAGTCTTTTTAACAACTTTTTCCACTTCATACGGCGTTTTTACTTCTTCAATGTGACACCATGCAATAGAACCCTTTTCGATCCATTTTGTGAGACATTCAGAATCACCACTACCAACAAACCAATAGTTATTACGGCTTGCCTGTCCTGTGCATTCCTTTGTAAGTTTTCCATTTAACTTGTAGGCGTGATAGGTTGTTTTTCCGTCATATTCTGTCGCATGAATACGATATACAAGCCCTTTATAACATCCATAATTGAAATTAGATTTCAAAATAAAAAGTTGTCCCTCTTTAATGCTTCCGGTTGAGTCCTCAACAACTTTATTCTCTTTTTTGTACTCTGTAACAGTTACTTTTTCATATATAATTCCATCACCTTCGCCAAGTAAACCTCCGCAAGTAGTATCAATTTTATTGATGAATGTCTCGAATTTATCCATCAATTTGATATCTTTTTCTAAATCTTCTATATATCTTTCTGTGCATTTTCTTGCTTCATCTTCATTATCATAGTATCTATGCCATAAAAGATCCTGTGTATGCTTTTCAGCAAATGCGTTTTTATCTCTCTTGTATTCTCTCACAGGCTTCATACTACGATCATAATCATAATATTTCCAAAGACTGGAATATTTTAAAATTCCGTTACCCTTTGCAATGATAATCCCGTCTTTTTCGATATGCCAATTCATTTTTGGCGGATGTGCCATATGTCCAGGAATCATGCCGACAATAATATATTTACTTGCGTTTTCCGTTGCTTCCTCTGCTTTTTTCTGCAAACGTTCAATAGATAACTTTGCGCTTGCTTCTTCTGCCTCTGATGCTCCACGCTCAACGGTCATTGCTTCCAACTTTTTAATTTTATCCATAATACTTCTATCATAAGTAAAACCATCATAGTTATATTTTTTGATTTCCTGCGGTTTTGCTTCCCCAAACACATTAACACAAAGAATATAGCCATTCTTCTCTGCTACTCCGTCCCAATGTGCCGGACTCCAATAGTCTGTCATACTGTCGCTTCTGTCTTCTTTGTAACCGTATACTTTCCAGCCTTCCATGGACATTAATTTATGAGCAATCATAACTTTTACTTCTCTGTAATCGTAATAGTTTGACATATTTTCCACCGTTTAACCTTTCTTTGATTGTCTATTTTATATTCTCTGTTTTGTTCTCTGTGTTAGTGACTTGAAACACGCTCTTATATAAGAGGTCACATTACAAAACCTTTAAGACGATGATATTTTTTCGCATCGGTCTGACATCAAGACCTTTCCTTTTATTTATAGTAGATTTCTGGCACTTCTACTTTGTTCCTTATAACAAAGATTTCTTTGTTTTTATATCTTTATCTTACCACAAGGATTTCTTTGTGTCAACTATTTTTCTTTGTTTTTTTCATATTTTTCTTTGTTTGTTTTGGCATAATAAAAGCACTATTCAAATTAATGAATAATGCTTTAAACTATTTGACCATCAGGAAATTCAAATTGACAAATATATTTACATCCTAATATATTGGACATTTTTATATATTCATCTTGTGAGAACTTCCCAACTTTTAATCTGCTTGAAAATGTTTGCTGACTCATTCCCATTCTTTTACCAAGTTCTGTTTGTGTGATTCCAGCAATGTCACAAGCGGCCTTTATTTTCTGTTGTATAGTAATCTTTATCGCCCCCCCCTAATCCCAATTTATATCATCATGTGAAACAGTTCCATTTTCCGCTATATCTTTTTCAGCATCTTCTAATGCTTTTCTTTCTGCATGTGTAACCTTTGTATAATCTGGATCCCATGCAAGAACAAGTTTCTTTATAAATTCAAGTGCAAAATTTTGATCGCTTTCTGGTAA
>JAAWBT010000018.1 GCA_022792835.1 Lachnospiraceae bacterium
GATTGCTGGGTGGCACAGATGACAAATCAGTTTATGGGTGAATACAATCATACGATGGACGCCAAAGGGCGTCTTATTGTTCCCGCCAAATTTAGAGAAGCAGGCGGGGACAAATTTATCGTGACAAAAGGACTGGACAAGTGTCTTTTTGTATTTACTCAGGAAAAATGGAGTTCTGTTGTCGCCGATGTCAGCCAAATGCCATTAACCAGCACAAATGCCAGAAAATTCTCCCGCTTTTTCATCGGCGGCGCCGGAGAGTGCGAGGTGGACAAGCAGGGCCGGATCTTGGTGCCGGGGAGCTTAAGGGCCTACGCAGGGCTGGAAAAAGAGGTAGTCCTGGTGGGAGTGGGGAGCAGAGTAGAGATCTGGAACAGAGAGGCCTGGGAGGATGCCAGCGACTACGATGGGATCGAAGAACTTGCCGAAGGGCTGGAGGAACTGAGGTTTTAGCCATGAAATTTGAACATAAGTCCGTGCTGCTTGCAGAGACGGTAGAGCACCTGAAGATAAAGCCGGGAGGCATTTATGTGGACGGCACCCTGGGAGGAGGGGGCCATGCCGAGGCGGTGTGCAAAAAACTTTCCGGCAGAGGCATATATGTGGGAATTGATCAAGATGAAGATGCCATCAAGGCGGCCACAGCGCGCCTGGCTCCTTTTGGAGATTTGGTGACCATCGTTCGGAGCAATTATGAGCGCATGGGGGCCGTGTTTTCTTCTCTTGGCATAGAGGCGGCAGATGGAATACTTTTGGATCTGGGCGTGTCTTCGTATCAGCTTGATACTCCTGAGAGGGGATTTTCCTACAAAGAAGATGCCAGGCTGGACATGCGTATGGACCAGCGGCAGGAGAAGACAGCAAAAGATATCGTCAACAGTTACAGTGAATCGGAGTTGTTCCATGTGATCCGGGATTACGGGGAGGACCGCTTTGCAAAGAACATCGCGAAGCATATCGTAGCGGCCAGAAAACAGGGAGAGATACAGACGACAGGGCAACTTGTCCAGATTATAAAAGCCGCCATCCCCGCAAAAGTGCGGGCGGTGGGAGGCCATCCGGCAAAAAGGACCTTTCAGGCTATCCGGATTGAACTAAACCATGAGCTTGAAGTCCTGGAGGCTTCTCTGGATCAGATGATTGGGCTTTTAAAACCGGGCGGAAGACTTTGTATCATTACTTTTCATTCCCTGGAAGACCGCATGGTAAAGACAAATTTTCGGAAAAACGAAAATCCCTGCACATGCCCGTCGGATTTCCCCGTATGTGTGTGTGGAAAGATGAGCAGAGGAAAAGTTATCACGAGAAAACCGGTTCTGCCTTCAGAGGAAGAGCTTTCTGATAACAAGCGGGCGAGAAGCGCCAGGCTTCGGGTTTTTGAACGGGTGTAGGTCCGCTTATGGATATCCTGCGCTCCGGGGAGGATAAAAAATGACAGCAAAAAGGAAATTGACGGGATACAGAGCACAGGAGGAATATGAACGGCGGCAGCTGTATGTGATAGACGGAAACACAGCGAGAGAACTGGCGCCTAAGGAAATTCCCATCCCCAAAAAGCGGTGGGAAGAGAAAGTACAGAAAAAGCCAAGGGCCAGAGAACGTCTCATGCCCATGAGTCCTACCTTTGTTATGCTTTTGGCTTTTACCGCAGCGCTGATGCTTGCAGTTTGTATTCATTACCTGCAGGTGAGAGTATCTATCTATGGGAAAACAGGGAATATTGAAGCGCTGGAGTCAGAGCTTTCAGAGCTCAAAGATATCAATGAGGCAGCGCACTCCAGGATTGAGGCGGCTTCCGATATCAACCGGATCTATCAGATCGCCACAAAAGAACTTGGAATGGTGTATCCCAAAGACAGCCAGATCATTCGTTACGACAGGACGGAAAGTGAGTACGTACAGCAATATGAAAAAATCCCAGAGGAATAGAAACGATCTCCGAGAGGAAGAGGGAAAGAGAGAAAGACCTCCGAAACATTTTCTGAAATATATGAAAAAAAAGCTGGCGCTTACCTTTTTACTGGTGGCGCTGGTTTTGCTTGGGCTGGCAGTGGCCGTAGGGTTCATCGGAAAAGAAAAGGGGGAGGAATATGGACAGCGGGTGCTGGCACAGCAGACGGTCACCTCAGGGGTGATCCCCTTTCGCAGAGGAGAGATCCTGGATAGGAACGGGACGGTGCTTGCGGCAAATGAACCGGTTTACAACCTGATTTTGGATCCGTCGGTGATCAGCTCCAGTCCCAATATTCAGGAGCCTACCTTAAATCTCCTGGTGGAGTGCTATGGCTACGACAGGGCCGATCTGGAAAAACTGCTGGCAGAGCAGCCAGGCAGCCAGTACGTCCGCTATGAACTTCGGATGAGCGGGGAAAACAGAGATAAATTCCTGGCAAGGGAAGAAGAGATCAACAGCAATATGGAGATCAAAGACAAGATCGACGGGGTTTGGTTTGAGACAGAATACAAACGGGTTTATCCTTATTCGACCCTGGCCTGCGATCTGATCGGTTTTTCCTCCAGGGACGGCGCCTCGGGAAGCTATGGAATCGAACAGTATTACAATGAAACCCTGGCCGGTACTTCCGGCAGGATGTATCGCTATATCAATGAAGAATCTGAATCAGAGCAGGTGCTCCGGGATGCGGTGGACGGGAATACGGTGGTATCGACCATTGACGTGAACCTTCAGTCCATTGTGGAAGAGCAGATCAAAAAATTTAACGAAGAGGTCGGATCCAAAAATACGGCGGTGGTCGTGATGAATCCAAACAACGGAGAAGTTCTGGCCATGGCCTCCTATCCCTATTTTGATCTGAACAACCCCTCTGATCTGACGGTCAGCGGCTATTATACAGAGGAAGCCATTGCCGCCATGAGTGAGGAGGAGAAGAATGAGGCTCTGACGCAGCTGTGGGCCAATTATGTGACCCAGACCCTCTATGAACCTGGTTCCACAGCAAAGCCTCTGACCATTGCAGCCGGCCTGGAAGAAGGAAAACTGTCGCCCGCCAACAGCTATATCTGTGACGGCGGCTGGGATTACGCGGAAGGTAAACGGATCAACTGCCACAATATCTGGGGCCATGGAACTTTGGATTTGGAGGACGCCATTGTGGAGTCCTGTAACGATGCGCTGATCCAGATCGGTCAGCAGATTGGCACGGAGGTATTTTGCAAATACCAGCCGGTGTTCGGGCTTGGGACCAGGACCGGGATTGATCTGCCCGGCGAAGAAGACGGTATTTTAAAGAAACAGGAAGACATGTCAGAGATTGATCTGGTGACCAATGCCTTTGGTCAGAATTTCGACGCCACGGTGATTCAGATGGCTGCGGCTCACTGCTCTTTAATCAACGGAGGGAGTTATTATACACCACATGTGGTGAAAGAGATCATCCGTCCGGACGGAGCTGTGGTGGAGACTGTGGACAAGACGCTGGTGCGGGAGACTATCAGTGAAAGCACCTCAGAGTTTTTGAAAACGGCTATGACAGCCATGGTGGATGAACAGCGTCCCTGGTCTACGGCAATTCCTGGCTACGAGATCGGCGGAAAAACAGGAACGGCAGAGAAACTTCCGAGAGCGGACCGGAAATATGTGGTGTCTTTTGCCAGCTTTGTCCCTGCCAGCAATCCAGAATACTATATGATGGTGGTCATCGACGAGCCCAATGTGGAAGATCAGTCCACGGGCGGTTATGCCACCAACCTGACCAGAACCTTGTGGGAGGCCATCATCCCTTATCTGAATTTGTTCCCCACCAGGGACACGGGAGAGACGCCTGCAGAAACGAGCCCGGAGACTCCAGAAGAGGCGGGAGATCCGGCAGGCGGAGTCAACGGAGAGGCGCCTGAAGGACAGGAAGCGCCGGCTGGGGCAGAGAATCCGGCAGACGGGGAGGAGCCCGCAAACGGAGGGACCCCGGAAGATGGCGGAGCGGCGGATGGAGAAAACAGAGAGAACCAGGGAGACGTCCCACAAGGGGGAGAACAGGCTCAGGGAGAGAACGGCGCATACAGCCATGGAATTTTTGAGGGGGGTTTTGAATAAGCTTTATAAAAAGCCACCTGGAGGGAACGAATGGTTCCCAATTATACATATCATCGTTTCAAAACCTTGCTGGTGTTTGCCATCTGTCTGGCGGGCTTTGGGATTTTGGTGGGCAGGCTGGGATATCTTATGCTGTTTCAGTCTGCCCACTATACTGCTTTGGCAGAAGAGCTCCATGAGAGAGAACGGTCTATCAAGGCAGCCAGAGGCCGGATCTACGATGCCAACGGAGTCGTGATCGCCGACAATCGGACAGTGTGCACCGTGTCGGTCATTCACAGCCAGATAAGAGACGCCGAGGAGGTAATCGGCGTACTTTCTGAAAAACTTGGAGTCGAAGAAGAGACTGTCCGGAAAAAAGTAGAGAAGGTAAGTTCCAGAGAGATCATCAAATCCAATGTGGATAAATCGGTCGGGGACGCCATAAGAGCCTGTGACTTAAGCGGCGTCAAGGTGGATGAGGACTACAAACGATATTATCCCTTTGGAAGCCTGGCCTCCAAAGTCCTGGGCTTTACGGGAGGAGACAATCAGGGGATCATCGGCCTGGAAGTCATTTATGAAGAATATCTGAAAGGCCAGGACGGAATGATCCTCACTCAGACGGATGCCAGGGGCGTGGAGATCGATGCGGCGGCAGAGGACAGGATCGAGCCGGTGGAGGGAAACAGCCTCTATTTAAGTCTGGATGTGAATATTCAGAAATATGTAGAGCAGGAAGCGAAAAAGGTAATGGAACAGAAACAGGCAAAACAGGTGTCTGTCATTGTCATGAATCCGAAGAATGGGGAGATCATGGCCATGGTCAATGTTCCGGAATTTGATCTGAATGACCCATTTACATTAAATACAGATGTGGACACCACCGGCCTCAGTGAAGAGGAGATTCAGGACTTAAGAAACCGCATGTGGCGCAATTCTTGTATGAATGACACCTATGAGCCGGGCTCCACCTTTAAGATTATCACAGCGGCGGCGGGGCTGGAGGAGGGGGTTGTATCCCTCACAGATACCTTCAGCTGCCCCGGCTACCGGGTGGTGGAGGACAGGAGGATCCACTGTCATAAGGTGGCGGGCCATGGGGCAGAAACATTTCTGCAGGGGGTCATGAATTCCTGTAATCCGGTGTTCATTGAGGTGGGCCTTCGGCTTGGCACTGCCAATATGTGCAAATATTTCCGCCAGTTCGGCCTTCTTAACCGGACCGGGATTGATCTGCCAGGGGAGGCGTCCACCATCATGCACAAGGAAGAAAATATGGGAGAAGTGGAACTTGCCACAGTATCTTTCGGCCAGTCTTTCCAGATCACCCCCATCCAGCTCATCACCACAGCCAGTTCCATCATCAACGGAGGCATACGGGTGACTCCCCATTTTGCCGTGGAGACGAGGAACAGTGACGGTACGGTCATAAACAAATTCGACTGGGATAAAGGAGAGCGGATTTTATCAGAGGAGACCAGCGAGACCATGCGCCATGTCTTAGAGCAGGTGGTGGCGGAGGGAACCGGACATAAGGCATATCTGGAGGGCTACCGCATCGGCGGCAAGACGGCTACCTCCGAGAAACTTCCAAGAAGTGAGAATAAATATATTTCCTCTTTTTTGGGGTTTGCGCCGGCCGACGACCCGCAGGTGATCGCCCTGATCACCATCGACGAGCCGGAGGGGATCTACTACGGAGGGACCATTGCCGCTCCTGTGGTGGCGGAAATTTTTGACAATATCCTGCCTTATCTGGGAATTGAGCGGGAAGAGATTGCTCCCGAAGAAGAATAACGGTTGATTCTTCCCCTAAAAAGCTTTATACTGAAACAGTCAGTTAGGGAAACGCTGATGAAAGCGTTTCCTGCGCCGGATTTGCGCCGCAAAGCGGTATATTCCCTTGCAAATCCGTGTGCCTCTGCCAGAGCTGTTAAGGAAACGATGACTGAATCAGCGTTTCCTTAAGAATACAGGGGAGTTAAGGCCCCGGATGAAATACAGGAGTGTCCATATGAAATATGCAGCGATTATTTCCGTGTTGGTGTCTTTTGCCATCAGTGCCCTGCTCTGCCCGATCCTGATCCCATTTCTCAGGAAATTAAAATTTGGTCAGACTATCCGAGAGGAAGGGCCAAAAGCCCATGCAAAAAAGTCGGGGACGCCGACCATGGGAGGGCTTGCGATCCTCATCAGCATCTCTGTGACCAGCCTGATTTTTTTGAAAGATTATCCAAAGATTATCCCGGTGCTGTTTACCACGGTGGGGTTTGGCATTGTGGGGCTTTTGGACGATTTTATCAAGGTGGTTTTAAAGCGCTCCGAGGGGTTAAAGCCATGGCAGAAGCTTGCTGGGCAGCTGGTGATTGCGGGGATTTTGTGCTATTATCTGGTGACCTCCGACCTGGTATCCACAGCCATGATCATTCCTTTTACCGGAGGGAAAACCCTGGATCTGGGCTGGTTTTTCATCCCGGCGTTTTTCATCATTGTGCTTGGGACTGACAATGGGGTGAATCTCACAGACGGCCTTGACGGGCTCTGTACCAGTGTGACGATTCTTGTGGCCGTGTTCTTTTGCGTGGTGTCCGGGGGAGAGGAGGGAGGCATTGAGCCGGTGACCGGCGCGGTGGTCGGGAGCCTTCTGGGATTTCTGGTATTCAATGCCTATCCGGCAAAAGTGTTTATGGGAGACACCGGCTCCCTGGCCCTGGGGGGATTCGTGGTATCCAGCGCCTTTATGCTCAGACTTCCGATTTTCATCCTGCTTGTGGGATTTATCTATTTTGCAGAAACCCTTTCCGTCATGCTGCAGGTCACGTATTTTAAGGCGACACACGGAAAGCGGCTGTTCCGTATGGCTCCCATCCATCATCATTTTGAATTGGGCGGATGGTCAGAGACGCGGGTGGTGACTGTATTTTCCACCGTGACGGCGGTCTTATGTCTGATTGCCTATATGGCGCTGTAAGAGAAAGGAGAGAGGAAACATGGAGAGGACCATTCTTGTGGCGGGAGGCGGCGTAAGCGGAGTCGGCGCTGCCAGAATGCTTTTGGATACAGGCGCTTCTGTCATTTTATACGATAGCAATGAAAAACTGGACCGGGAAGCTCTTGGGAAAAAATTTCCGGAAAGAGAGATTGAGATTGTGGTTGGAGAGCTTCCGGAATCGGTGCTTGCCCGGGTATCTGCCTGTGTCATCAGTCCTGGGATTCCCATGAAGGCCCCTTTTGTAAAGCGTCTCAGAGAGGCTAAAGTTCCGATCTGGAGCGAGATCGAAGCAGCGTTTCGCCATGGAAAGGGACGGCTCTGTGCCATCACTGGTACCAACGGGAAGACTACCACCACGGCTCTGGTAGGCAAGATTCTAGAGAATTATTATGACAGCAGCTTTGTGGTGGGAAATATCGGGACTGCCTATACCCAGGAGGCGCTCAAGATGACGGAGGAGTCTGTCACGGTGGCAGAGGTTTCCAGTTTTCAGCTGGAGACCATTGACACCTTCCATCCACAGGTCAGCGCGATCCTGAATCTGACGCCGGATCATCTGGACCGGCATGGCACCATGGAAGAATATATCCGGGTGAAGGAACTGATAACGAAGAATCAGACCAGGGAAGATACCTGTGTGTTAAATTTCGAAGACAAGGAGATTCGCAAGTTTGGGGAACCTCTTCCCATTCAGGTAATCTGGTTTAGCAGCAAACAGAGAATTTCCGGGGGGATCTATCTGGAAGGAAGCTCCATGATCAGTGAGCTTTCCGGGGAGAGGGAGCTCGTGGCAGATACCGGGGAGCTTCAGATCTTAGGCGTCCATAATTATGAGAATGCCATGGCCGCCGTAGCAGTTTCCCACGCCATGGGCGTGCCCATGGAAGTGATCAGAAAGAGTCTGAGAGAGTTTCAGGCAGTGGAGCATAGAATTGAATTCGTGACAGAAAAAGACGGGGTGGCCTACTACAATGATTCCAAGGGGACCAATCCGGATGCAGCCATCCAGGGAATCCGTGCCATGGTGCGTCCCACGGTGCTGATTGCCGGGGGCTATGACAAGGGCTCTGACTATAGAGAATGGCTCCGGGCATGCGGGGGCCGGATGAAAAAGCTAATCCTGCTTGGAGCTACGGCAGAAAAGATCGCGAAGGAGGCGAGAAATCTCGGTTTTACGGATATCAGCTTTGCATCTTCGATGGAAGAGGCAGTGAAACTGGCAAAAGCTGCGACAGAGCCGGGGGACGCCGTGCTTCTTTCCCCGGCCTGTGCAAGCTGGGGAATGTTTAAAAATTATGAGGAGCGCGGAAGAATCTTCAAAGAACTGGTCAGAAGGTAGAAGGGCCAGGAGATCAAAGCAAAAAGTCGGAGTGGGTAAAGCATGGCAGATCAGAAAAAAAAGAAACAGCAGGAAATGAAATATTTTGATTACAGTCTTTTGGTTGTGATTCTCTTTTTATGTTGTTTCGGTCTGATCATGGTTTACAGCTGCAGCTCTTATGCGGCTCAGCTTAAGAGCGGGGATTCTCTTTTCTATCTGAAAAAACAGGGGATGGCCCTGCTCATTGGCATCGCTGTGATGATCGGGGTTTCTCAGATTGACTACCACAAATACGCAAAGGTGGCAGTCCTTGGTTATGTGCTGGCCCTCATCCTGATGATCCTTGTAAACTTTACACCGCTTGGAATTGAATACAATGGCAAGAAACGGTGGTTCGGTTTTGGGGAGACATCTTTGTTCCAGGCGGCGGAGCCAGTCAAGGTGGCGCTGATCCTCTCTATGGCCAGTCTAGTCAATCGGTTTTCGAAAAAGATTGATCTTTGGAGGCTGCAGATTCTTCTGGTGGTGGTTGAAGCGCCTCTCATTTTTCTGGTGACGGATAACAACCTGAGCAGCGGAATCATCCTTCTTGGAATCGTTTTTCTTATGCTTTTTGTGGCCAGCAGGAAAAAACTGAGATTTTTCATGGCGGTGGCCCTGGTGGTGGGGATGGCAGCCTTGGTGACAGTCTTTGCGGACCAGATCATTGAACTTAAGATTCTGAAAGAATATCAGATGGAGCGGATCCTTGTCTGGAAGGATCCTACGGCCTATGCCCTGGAGGGCGGCCATCAGGTGCTTCAGGGACTTTATGCCATCGGTTCCGGAGGTCTTTTCGGCAAGGGACTGGGGGAGAGTATGCAGAAGTTGGGCTTTGTGCCGGAAGCACAAAATGACATGGTCTTTTCCATCATCTGTGAGGAGCTGGGACTTTTTGGGGCGGTCTGTGTGATCCTTCTGTTTCTGTTTATGATCTGGCGGTTTGTGGTGATCGCCAATAACGCGCCGGATCTCTTTGGCGCCATGCTGGTGGTCGGTATTATGGCTCATATTGCCCTGCAGGTTATTTTAAATGTGGCCGTTGTGACCAATACGATTCCAAATACAGGAATCACTCTTCCTTTTATCAGTTATGGAGGGACTTCCGTGGTCTTTCTGATGATGGAAATGGGAGCGGCCCTAAGTGTGTCTGCACGCATCAAATTCGAGCGGTAATGGAGGCGTTTAACATGAACCGCAGGCGGGAAAAAAGAGAAAGAAAATTTTTTGATCCTTATATGGAAGAAAAGGAAGCGGGTAAGACCAGAAAGAGCCGAAAGGGTCTGATCGCGGCCGGAGTCCTGCTTCTCCTTTTTCTGTTTCTTTTTTTATTTGGATACAGTTCTAGGCTGACGGATATTTCTGTGGTGGGGAACAGCCGGTATACGGAGGACGAGCTGATTTCCATGATCTTCAAGAAAGACAGCGATTTCAATACTTTTTATACCCTTTACCGGAATCGGTTTGGAGAGCCAGAGGACATTCCTTTTGTGGAGAAATACCGCGTGAAAGTGACAGGCTTCCACTCGGCGAAGATTATTGTCTATGAGAAGAGCATAGCAGGCTGCATAGAATATATGGGCTCCTATATGTATTTTGACCGGGAGGGTATCATAGTGGAAAGCTCGAAAGAGCTGGAAGAGGGAGTGCCTTTAGTGACAGGAATCAAATTTAAACATATTGTGATGTACCAGAAACTGGAAGTGGGAGATGAAGATGTCTTTGCGGAAATCTTGAATATCTCCCAGCTTCTCTCCCAATATGGGTTATTCGGAGAGCAGATGGTTTTTGATAAAAACAGGAATGTAACTCTGGTTATGGGAGAGATCCGGGCTGTTCTCGGAGACGACGCCTATCTGGCAGAGAAGATCGCGGAGCTTTCCGATATGTATTCGGAGCTTTCCGGCCGGTCTGGCACAGTGTATCTGAATGAATATCGACCGGATGTGAAAAATCCCTCGTACCCATTTGTGCCAGGTGAATAGGAGATCCCATAAAAATTAGTGGATTTTTGTGAAACTAAAGGTTGATTAATTTTGAAAAATGCCGTATGCTATATAAGTGGTGATACCAGTTTGGACGGTGTCTGTCTTTGGAGTGACAGATTGAGGGAGGATAAGGTTTTGTTAGAAATTAGAGTGAATGAATCTGAGAGCTCAGCGAAGATTATTGTCATCGGTGTGGGCGGTGCCGGCAATAACGCTGTAAATCGAATGATTGATGAGAATATTTGCGGTGTGGAGTTTATCGGTGTCAATACAGACAAGCAGGCCCTTCAGTTGTGTAAGGCTCCTACGGCTATCCAGATCGGAGAGAAACTGACCAAGGGTCTTGGCGCAGGGGCCAAGCCAGAGGTGGGACAGAAAGCCGCAGAGGAGAGTTCTGAAGACATTGCGGCTGCCATCAAGGGAGCGGATATGGTGTTCGTCACCTGTGGTATGGGAGGCGGTACCGGAACAGGCGCAGCTCCGGTGGTGGCAAGGCTTGCCAAGGAGATGGGCATCCTGACAGTCGGTGTGGTGACCAAACCGTTTAAGTTTGAAGGCCGCGCCCGTATGACCAATGCCTTAAACGGCATTGAGAATCTGAAAGCAAGCGTAGACACTCTGATTATCATTCCCAATGACAGGCTCCTTGAGATTGTAGATAGAAGAACCACCATGCCGGAGGCGCTGCGGAGAGCTGACGAGGTTCTTCAGCAGGCGGTTCAGGGCATTACAGATCTGATTAATGTGCCGGCGCTCATTAATCTGGACTTTGCGGATATTCAGACAGTTATGATCGACAAAGGAATCGCTCATATCGGCATTGGCCGGGGCCGGGGCGATGATAAAGCCATTGATGCGGTGAAGGAGGCTGTTTCCAGTCCTCTTCTGGAGACGACCATTGAGGGTGCGTCCCATGTGATCATCAATATTTCCGGAGATATCGGATTGATGGAGGCCAATGAAGCGGCCAGCTATGTTCAGGATCTGGCGGGAGATAACGCCAATATTATTTTCGGCGCCATGTACGACGACACGGTACAGGATGAGGCCAGCATCACGGTGATTGCCACTGGGCTGGAGCCTTTTGAGAACGGAGGTACGGCCTCCCTTGGATCATCATCAGCTTCCGGATTCGGAAGTTACAAGCCAGCGCCAAAGGCTGCGTCTTCTTATCTGTCTCAGGCAGGAAAACAGACGGCTTCTACTGTTTCCAATGTTACAAGACCGGTTCCCCCCCGTCCGGTGATGCCGAATTTTAACAGTGGGGGAAGCACGGGCCAGACAGGAGGCTCTGCAGGATACCGGGTGCCGGAGAGCAAAGGGAATATTGAGATTCCGTCTTTCCTCCAGCAGAAGAGAAGATAGAAATTACATAAAGTGAAAAATATTTGGAGGACCTTGAGGAAGGGTCCTCTTTTTTGTGTATTTGACGGTACGTACATTTGGTGACATCCTCATCGCCAGAGATTTTTGACGCCTGAATCTGTAGGAATCACTTTGTAGGGTGCAAAAAAAGTCGATGAAATCTTAAGTTTTCCTCTGTCTTTTTGACAGACTCCGCAGAAAGAATCTTCTATAATAGGCCTTGTGAAAATGAAATTATACATAGACGTATTGTTTGCGGTCAATGTCTGGATGAATATGGGACTTTTGACGCTCACCGGAATTTGGCTAAAGTACAAAAAGCGGGGATTTTTTCTGTTTCTTGGAGCATCCATAGGGGGGCTTGGTTCTTGCTTTCTGGCCGCCATTCCTGTTTTTCCGAGATGGGCCGAGCTTCTTTTCACCTATCTGTTTACCGGGCCGGTTATGTGCCGGACCGCATTTGGAAAACATGGTGGGAGGGGCCTTTTGCGGGAGGTTTTTTCACTGTCGGTCATATCCATATTCGTCGGAGGTTTTTTGAATCAGTTGTATTTCCATACGGGAGCTGGATACGTGATGCGGGAATTGCTGATAGGAAGAAGTGCACAGGGAGGGAGCGTTTTGATCCTCCTTTTGCTGGCAACAGTTTCTTTTTTGGCAGGAAAAGAGCTCTTTTTCTTTTGGGGGATGGCTGGAAAGCGCAGGGAGAATCTGCTCCAGGTGACCCTCAGAAACGGAGAGAGGCAGACCACTTTGACAGCTCTCTTGGATACAGGAAATTGTCTTTACGAGCCGGTTACGAAAAAGCCGGTTTCCATTGTGGAAAAGGAGGCGTTTCGTCTGTTGTTTCCGGAGAAGGAGGAGGACCAGGAAGGATTTTTCCTGATTCCCTATCATTCCATCGGGGGAGAGGGGTTTTTAAAAGGCAGATGCCTTTCGGAGATGGCCGCAGTCGGGGAAGACGGAGTCCGTCATCCTTTTGCGGATCCTCCTTTTTTTGTGGCCTTAAAAGAAGGCTCGCTTTCTGTGGACGGAGGTTATCAGATGATCCTGCACGGCGATTTTGCCAAATACAAAACACAGCTGTAAAAAAGAGGAGGAGACACGTAAGGGGTGCGTTAGGAAGCCCGGAAAACAGGGGCAAAAAGGAGGAGAAGGTATATGATCATCAGAGTAGCAGTTCCCAGCAAATTTCAGTTAAAAATCATTTCTAACATGAGGGGACTTCTGTTTTCAAAAAAAAATGAGGTCCACTACATTGGAGGGAGCGATGTGCTTCCGGCGCCTCTTTCACCGGAAAAAGAAGCAGAATTTATCTCCAGGCTGGGGACAGTGGAGGAGAGCGAGGCAAAGAAAACCCTGATCGAACATAATCTGAGACTGGTCGTTTACATAGCAAAGAAGTTTGATAATACGGGAGTTGGCGTGGAAGATTTAATCTCCATCGGGACCATTGGTCTTATCAAGGCGATCAATACGTTCAACAGTGGAAAGAACATTAAGCTGGCCACTTATGCCTCCCGGTGCATTGAAAATGAGATTCTTATGTATCTGCGGCGGAACAGCAAGACCAGACTGGAAATTTCCATTGATGAGCCTTTAAATGTGGACTGGGACGGCAATGAACTGCTCCTTTCTGATATCCTGGGAACAGAGGAGGATGTGATCTCCAGAGACATTGAGGATGAGGTGGAGAAATCTCTTTTGAAGCTGGCCATCGAAAAACTGGGAGAGAGGGAGAGAAAGATTGTCTGCCTCCGCTTTGGCCTGGACAGAGAAGACGGCAATGAGATGACACAGAAGGAGGTGGCAGACCTTCTGGGAATCTCTCAGTCCTACATTTCCAGGCTGGAAAAGAAGATCATTCATCAGCTAAAAAAAGAAATTGTACGATTTGAATAAGTGTGATATACTGTGAAGGATACATTTGGAAAAAACCAGGAGGGAACAGTTTATTATGAAGAAATCCGGCATATATAAACGGACAGCGGCAGTACTTACTGCAGTATCCTGCATGGTATTGGCACTGGCAGGCTGTGGTTCAAAGGAGCAGGGCTCCGGAGGAACAGAGGCCTATCAGGATTATGTGATCGGTATTATGGATGCCAATTATCTGGGTCAGTATGAGAAATATATGGAAATCACTGGTTCCGTGGAAGAGGAGGCGGCGAAGATCTATGAGGCAAATGTCCAGGCATTTGCCCTTGATATGGAAGAAGCCCTTTCAGTGAAAACAGACGTGGTCAGCAAAGGCGTGACCGAGCAGTTTATCGTGGCGGCACGGAATATCTACAGCAAGGTAAAGTATCAGGCTGTGGATGTGGTGAGAGACGGGGACACCTATACGGTATCTTTGGAGGTGGAACCCATTGATTTCAGAGAGACCGTCAGAGCGCCGTTCCAGTCGGCAGTGGATTCCTTTAATGAACAGGCGAAAACAGGAGCTTTTGACGGCCATACTGATCAGGAATATGAAGAAGCTTATGGGAAGGCCGTGGCGGCCGGACTGGAGCTGAATATGGGCGAGATGGTTTATAAGGATAAAGTGACAGTAAAAGTAGTTCTGGATTATGATAAAGAAAATAATATTTACTTTATCAGTGATGAGCAGATGGAGGCTCTGGATGACCAGGTGGTAAATTTTGCCGGATAAGGTCCTCGTTTTTCCTTTTTTTTACGGAAAACTCCCCGTATAAATCCATTTAAATCCGTGCATCATTTTATATAGAATGATGATGCGGAGGTAAGGGTATGGCTGTGTACAAGGTGGAAATCTGCGGAGTGAATACGTCAAGGCTCCCCCTCTTAAGCGCAGAGGAGAAGGATTCCCTGTGGGAGAAGATTAAGGCGGGGGACAAAGAGGCCAGAGAGCGTTACATTAAGGGAAATCTCCGTCTGGTTTTAAGCGTAATCCAGCGTTTTTCCGGAAATAATGAAAATAATGACGATCTGTTTCAGATCGGCTGTATAGGCCTTATGAAAGCCATTGACAACTTTAATCCGGATATGATGGTAAAATTCTCCACCTATGCTGTACCGATGATTGTCGGTGAAGTCCGCCGTTATCTCAGAGATTCGGGAAGCCCGATCAGAGTCAGCCGTTCTCTCAGGGATACGGCCTACAAAGCCATTTATGCAAAAGAATCCCTGATGAAGAAAAATTCCAGGGAGCCTACTATCATGGAGATTGCCGAGGAGGTAGGTATGACCAGGGAAGAAGTGGTTTACGCCCTGGATGCGATTCAGAGCCCGGTAAGCCTTTATGAGCCCATCTACACTGACGGTGGGGACACGCTGTATGTGATGGATCAGATCAGCGACAAAAAAAACAAAGAAGACAGATGGGTGGAGGAGATTTCTTTAAACGAAGCTCTTGCGAGGCTCCCAGAGCGGGAACGCCACATCATCAAGCTGCGGTTTTATGAAGGAAAGACCCAGATGGAGGTGGCGAAAGAGATCGCGATCTCCCAGGCTCAGGTGAGCCGTCTGGAAAAGAATGCCCTGCGGAGTATGAGGAATTATCTGAGTTCATAATGTCATGGCGCTTATCTTCTTTTGTCTTTGGAGACTCTTCCGACCAAACGATAAGTGTCATTATGGTAAGAAGCTGGCCCTCTTGATGGAATCCCCGCCGAATTTCCGGTGGATTTCGTCAACGCAGGAGTCCAGCTTTTGTCTGTTCTGCTGCCTTTTCAATGGGACAGCAGCGCTGTCTGTGTTATAGCACAGTTTTAAGGCTGGGACAATTTTGGAAATTCAAGGGAGAATGTAAAAGCTGTGCAGCGGGAGAGGGAGCGCTTGCGAAAGAGGGGAGTGCGTGGTAAGATGGAAAAGAGAGATTCCAATAGACAGACTGAGGATAAAAGGAGGGCGATCAGTTGAAAACCTGGCATCGGCGGTTTCTTGCCGCTTTGTGTTTATGTATCGCCGGGAGCGCGGCCGCTCTGATGGGCTATTTCTATTTTCGTTATGTCTCCAGGCAGGTGTATGAGGAAAGCGCCGGCCATCTGACAGAGATTTACGGGCAGGTGAATCATACCTTTGCCTGTTTTGTGGAGAAAAACTGGGGAAACTTAAAAGACTGGGTTCACCATCTTGAGACGGAGGATGATGCCGGCGTGGTCGCCTTTATTGAGGAGCGGAGGAAATCCTGGAAATTTTCCGAGTTTTACTTTCTGTCAAAGGACGGAAGCTACATAACCGCGGACGGGATGAGAGGGGAGCTTTTTCTGGAGGAGGCAGGAGGCCGTCTTTTTGAGGAAGGCGAGGAGATCATGGACAGCGAGACCCTTCCCTCCGGTGAGAAAGTGACTGTTTTTGCCGTGCCGGCTCCGAAAGAGAGATACCGGGACTTTACCTATACGGCAATCGCGGTCAGCTATACCAATGGAGATATGCTAAAGTCATTGGATGTGGCGGCTTTTTCCGGGAGATCCCGGTGTTTTGTGGTCCATACGGACGGGGAAGTCCTGCTTTCGCCTCAGACAGCAGATCCGGTGGACGGAAACTATCTTACCCATCTGAGAAAGGATTCCGACCTGAGCAGTGAAGAAGTCGATGAACTTTACGAAGACTGGAAAAGAGGCGGCTTTGGGGTAATTCGCTGCCGGATTGGCGGTGTTGTCCATTATGTTTCCTACCAGCCCGTGGGATATGAGGACTGTGTGCTTCTGGGGATTGTCCCGGAAGCGGTGGCCAGTTCCAGCCTGATGAGGATTCAGCGGTCGACGGTTGACGTGTTGGTCAAGCTGTTCTTTTTGGTAAGTGCCGTTCTGATTGGGTGTCTGATTTACCGGGGACAGAAAAAGTACAGAAAAAGTGCACTGGAGCTTAAATACAGGGAGCTGATGTTTGATACGCTGTCCACCAGTGTGGACGATATTTTTATGATGCTTGATCGGGAAACCTGGAAAGTGGATTATATCAGTCCCAATATAGAGCGCCTTTTGGGTATCCCCCTAAAGGCCGCCATGGAGAACGCCAGACTGATTGGGGAAAGTGTTGTTCATGCATATGGTTTTATTTCCAGAGAGGAATTTTCCGCCATCCCCATTCACGGGAGCCGCCACTGGGAGCGGGAGCATATGCATCAGAAGACAGGAGAGAGGCGCTGGTATAAAGAAGCCGTTTACCATGAGAGCATTCAGGACATGGAAAAATTTGTGATTGTCATGTCAGACCGCACAAAAGAGCAGCAGATGAACCAGAATCTGCAGGAGGCTCTTAATGCGGCCCACAGTGCCAATGAAGCCAAGAGCCATTTTCTTTCTAATATGTCCCACGATATCCGCACCCCCATGAATGCCATCTTAGGTTTTGCCGCCCTTCTTTCTAAAGATGCGGACAACGGGGAAAAGGTGCGGGAGTATACTGGAAAAATTTCTTCTTCCGGCAGGCATCTTCTGAGCCTGATCAACGACGTGCTGGACATGAGTAAGATCGAGAGCGGGAAAACCTCCCTGAACATAGCCGAGTTTTCCCTGACAGAGCTTTTAGAGGAGCTGCAGGCAATTGTGCTGCCCCAGGCCCGGGCGAAACACCATGTGCTTACCTTCCATGTGGAAGGTAAGCACATGGGGAAGCTTTTGGGAGACAAACTGCGGCTGAACCAGATTATGATCAATCTGCTGTCTAATGCGGTGAAGTATACTCCCAAAGGGGGAAGGATTGACTTTACGGTCCAGGAAATGTCCTCTTCTTCGCCTCAATATGCCCATCTGCATTTTATTGTAAAAGACAATGGGATCGGCATGAGCCGGGAGTTTTTGGAGACCGTTTTTGATCCCTTTGCGAGAGAGGAAAGCGATGTGGTAAACAACATACAGGGCACAGGTCTTGGCATGGCGATCACTAAAAATCTGGTGGAGTTGATGGGCGGATTGATCCATGTGGACAGTGAGCCGGGAAAAGGCAGCGCCTTTACGGTGGAGCTTACCTTCGCCCTGCCGGAAAAGACGGAACATGCGGCAGTGTCCTGCGAAGCCTCCTATGGGCCGGGGGAAGAGCAAGCTTCCAGTGAGCCAAACCAGGAGGGGACATCTTTGAGGGGACTTTCTATTCTGGCGGCAGAGGACAATGAACTGAATGCGGAGCTTCTGGTGGAGCTTCTGGCCATAGAGGGGGCAGACTGTGAGGTGGCAGAGAACGGGAGGGAGGTTCTGGAAAGGTTCCTCCAGTCAGGACAGGACGATTACGATATGATCCTCATGGATGTCCAGATGCCAATCATGGGCGGCTATGAGGCGACAAAGAAAATCCGCGCCTGCGCTCATCCAAAAGCAAAAACCATTCCCATTGTTGCAATGACGGCCAACGCCTTTGCTGAGGACGTGAAAAAGGCCCTGGACAGCGGCATGGACGGCCATCTGGCAAAGCCTGTCGATATGGAGTCAGTCCGAAATCTGCTTGGAGGGCTGAGGAAAAGACAGGGTGAGAGCTGACGAATAAGGAATATAATAGCAGGATTACATGCTTGCTTTTTATAAGGGAATCCTGTAAAATGATTCTAATATATGAACTTCCTGAAATTTGCAGGGAGGCTCCATGGAGGAATGTGTGATGAAACGAAGAGGAAGGCTCCTCAGTTTACTGCTTGTCATTAGTCTTTTGGCAGGCATGATACCGGCCACAGTCTTTGCAGAGCCAGGAACGTCACAGACAGCTCAGACGGCGGGACGAAAAGGCGCGGTCCAGCTTGTGGACTCGGCGAATCCTTCCGGCGGGATTAAGGGGTATGATAAAGAGAGTGATCAGTACCAGTATCTCTATTATGGCTACTGGGGCAGGACTTTAAAATGGCAGGTACTGGACAGCGAAAAGACCAACACAGGGGCGCCTGGGATGTTTCTATTGTCGGCGGAGCCCATGTCTCAGTTTCGTGAGATATTATTTAGCGATGATGGAGGAAACGACTGGAAAACAAGCGATGTGAGGGATTGGTGCAGGTCTTTTGCCGGAGATCAGGATCCCAGCCTGAAATACCATCTTGTGACTGATTTTTCCAGTTTGGAGCTGGCGGCAATTTTAAAGACAGATAAAGACGATAAAGCCGTTCAGGTAGATCAGAATCTGTATCTGGATCCAATAAAGACTTATGAGGCAGTAAAGAATAACCTTCAGGGCGATCAGTTTTTTGTGCTGTCTGTGGAGGAGGCGATGGAGGAAGCCTACGGTTTTTCCAGGTTTGGTTATAATATGCGGAATAATCTGTGCATTTATAACCTGGGAAAGAGAGAAATCTCCAGATGGTGGCTTCGTTCTCCTGAAAAGGAAGGAAACGTGGGGCTGGTTGCTGCTGATCTTACCGGTGCAACTGCCCGTGGCACCATATGGGCGGAAGAGATACAAAACGAAAGAGCCTATGTCCGGCCCGCCTTCAATCTGGACATGGATAAGGTCCTTTTTACCGCCCCTGCCGCCTCCAAAGGGGCAGAGGGAGGGCTCAAGGAGGTGGCGGAGGAGACACCTTCCGAGTGGAAGCTGACGTTAAAAGACAACGAAACCGGCTCTGGCCGGGAGAATTTTAAGGCGGAGCGTTCCGACGGCAGTACTTCTCCGATTGTCGCCGGCAGCCGTGTCGATATCAGCTATTCCAGCGCCAAAAAAGGCAGCGATGAATATATTTCGGCCATGATTGTAGATGGGGACAGAAATGTCCTCTATTACGGACAGATCTGCTCTGTGGCGGACACTGGTTCTGGGACGGCGCAGATCACGATTCCGGCAAAGCTGCCGGGCGGCGGATATACACTCAAGGTGTTCAATGAACAGTGCAACGACGTAGAGAGGACAAATTATGCCAGCAATTTTTCCGACATTCCGATCGTTGTGAAGGATGATGAACCGCCTGTGGTGAAAGCGGAACCTGCTGTCCGTTTCAGCGATGAGAAAGCAGAGGTAACCTTTACAAGCAATGAGGCAGGGACTTATTATTATGAAGCAGTCGAGAAAAATGCAGCGCCGCCTGTGGTTGATACGACAGGGAGCGGAAAACCCTGCGGCATAGAGGAGGAGACAATCCATCTGGACAATCTGAAGGAGGGAACGGCGTATGCGCTCTACCTTGTGGTAAAGGATAAGGCAGGCAATGAGACTCCCTTGACGGTTGATATTCCGGAGAAAATTACTCCTGTCACCACGATTTTTGCAGCCCCGGATTCTCTCAGTTTTGACGCGGAGGAAGAGAATTACGAAGCTGCCTCCGAGAAAACGGTGACCATTGAGAATACGGGAAATCAGACGATCACACTGACACAGCCTGTGCTGAAAAATTATGTGGTCGGCCCTCTTTCCCAGACGACTCTTGATTCGGGGAAAACGGCAGAATTTACAGTTCGGCCAAAGACAGGGCTTGGTATTGGAACCTACCCCGAAGAACTTGTGGTTTCCGGAAGCAGCGCGGACGGCGGTTTGGCGGAGGCGAAGATTTCGGTTTCCTTTGAGGTGACAGAGGAGATGCGCTATTCTATTTTGGTGGACCAGACAGCTCTTCACTTTGACAGCGCCGCAGAGGGGTATGAGCGCCCAGAGGCAAAGACCGTAACAGTCACCAATACCGGGAATCAGGATATCCGTCTGAACAAATCTACAGAGACGGCAAGATTTGACGATCGGCCTTTTGCCATCAGCAGTTTTTCTGAGGTTTTCATTGGACCCAATGAGACGGCTTCCTTTACGGTACAGCCCAAAGCAGGTCTTTCCAAGGGAACTTATGAGGAGACTATCACCATTTCCGGAAGCCGGCGTGCAGACGATGCGACTGCAAAGGTGACGGCAGAGTTTACAGTGACAGATCCGTCCTCTAAGACTTATACCATCACTACGTCAGTGGAGGGAGAGGGCGGAACCATTACCCCTCCCAGTACAGTGGTTGAGGAGGGGGGAAGCGCTGCCTTCACGGTCACTCCAGAAGAGGGATATGAGGTGGAGCGGGTTTTGGTGGATGGAACTAAGGACGTCACAGACCAGCTTTCTGACCAGAGTGAGTATACCTTCCAAAATGTAGAGCAGAATCATATCATACAGGCGGCGTTTAGGGCTGTAAGCAATGAACCGGCGGTTACCCATACGGTTTCGGTGAGTGCAAACCCGGAGGCAGGAGGCAGGGCGGCCGTACCGGGCGGCGGTGTGAGAGGAACCTACAATGAGGGGAGCAGAGTGCTGGTCACGGCCACGGCAAATGCTGGTTATCGGTTTATGCGCTGGACGGAGAACGGTAATACGGTCAGCGAGAGTGCAAACTATGAATTTGAGCTTTCCTCAGACCGGAATCTGACGGCTGTCTTTGAGGCGGAAACACCGGCTCCGACGCCGGCCTCTCATACGGTGAAGGTGAACAGCAGCTACGCCCAGACCTCAGGAGCAGGAACCTATGCGACGGGGACGACGGTCACCATCCAGGCAGGGATCAGACAGAATTACCGGTTTGACGGCTGGACCACAGAGGATGGAGTTACTTTTGCCAACGCGAACAGTGCGACCACAACCTTTACCATGCCGGACAAAGATGTGACTGTTGCTGCGAAATGGACCTATACAGGTTCTACCGGGACAAATGCAGGGACGGGTAATGGGACCAATTCCGGAACGACGCCGGGGAATAATACATCTACCGGCGGCAAAGATGGCGTTTATACTGGGGACGATACCCCCACAGCCATGTGGATCTGTGGACTTTGTACTTCTTTGGGGCTGATGGCGGCTCTGGCTGTACTATATCTGCGAGAGAGGAGGCTGTCTGAGGCATTTGTCGGACAGTGGAGAGGACTTACAGAAAAAGAATTCGGCGGTCATAAGAGGAAATAGCCTGCAAGATATTAACTGCCCGCACAGATATTCAGGACACACTCCAGATATCTGTGCGGGTAATCTATGTGTGAAAATTTAACCTGGCATTTCGCAAAAATTTTCACCTTAAGTTTACGGTCCGATTATTTCCTGAGGCTACAAGGTGAAAAAGCATGGAAACTTGAGGCTTCCTGTGATATGATAGAGTCCGTTGGAGGAAGCTTGTCTATGGGAAAAGCGCTTTACATTGCAGAGAAGCCAAGTGTTGCCCAGGAGTTTGCCAAAGCCCTGCATGTGGGCGGCAGGCGGGGGGACGGCTATGTGGAATCGGAGGAGGCCATTGTGACCTGGTGCGTGGGGCATCTGGTGACCATGAGTTATCCGGA
>JAAWBT010000019.1 GCA_022792835.1 Lachnospiraceae bacterium
GGATACGGATCTGGAGTGGTTTGCTTACTGGAAGCAGTTTTGCATTGACTGGTTAAAAGCCCTTGGCATGAAGGATGAGGAGATGCGGGCAAGGGACCACGAGAAGGAGGAGCTTTCCTTCTATTCCAAGGCCACCACAGACATTGAATTTTTGTTCCCCTTTGGCTGGGGCGAGCTGTGGGGGATTGCCGATAGGACGGACTATGACCTTAGCAGGCATCAGGAGACCTCCGGCGAGGATATGGGATATTTTGATGACGAGAAAAAGGAAAAATACATTCCGTATGTCATTGAACCTTCTCTGGGGGCAGACCGGGTGACGCTCGCATTTTTATGCAGCGCCTATGACGAGGAAACCCTGGAGGGCGGAGACGTCCGCACTGTGCTTCGTTTCCATCCGGCTCTCGCGCCTGTAAAGATCGGGGTGCTGCCTCTTTCCAAAAAGTTAAATGACGGCGCTTCTAAGGTTTATGAGAAGCTCTGTAAGAAATACAACTGTGAGTTTGACGACAGAGGAAATATCGGGAAACGTTACAGGAGACAGGATGAGATCGGTACCCCTTTCTGCGTGACCTATGATTTTGACTCCGAGACAGACGGCGCGGTGACAGTCCGTGACCGGGACACCATGAACCAGGTTCGGGTGCCTATCGCAGAGCTGGACGCTTACTTTGCGGATAAATTTGAGTTTTAGGGAAAAGCTTTCAAAAAAATTTCCGGGAAAACAGACATGTCGGCGGCAGGTTTCAGACATGTCCTTCCCGGTTTGCTGTACATAAAAGAGAGTACATCTCCGGCGTAATAGCGGGAGCAATATTTTGATGCCTGGGACTATATATCGGAGTGTATATAAATGCAAAAAATGATCAACGAAAAAGGAGAGGAGAAACATTATGAAGAAATTTGCAGCAATTCTTCTGGCAGGAGCTATGATCTGTTCTTTGGCGGCCTGTGGAGGAGACGGCAAGAAGGAGACCACAAAGGCGTCGGAGACAAAGGCCACAGAGGCGGCAAAAGAGGAGACAAAGGCTCCTGAGAAAGATACAAAGGCCGCAGGGACCACGGCGGCGGAAACGGAAGCGGCCGAAACCAAGGGCGGCGAGAGCGACGGAAAGCTTATCATGGCCACAGAAGCCGGATTTGCCCCTTATGAATATACGGAGGATGGCTCTACGGTAATCGGTGTGGACGTGGACATTGCAAATGAGATCGCAAAGGCCATGGGAAAAGAGCTGGAGATCCAGAATATGGCTTTTGACAGCGCTCTTTTGGCGGTACAGCAGGGAAAGGCGGATTTTGCCGCTGCCGGGATCTCTGTAACTCCGGACCGTGAAGCAGTCATGGATTTTTCCATTGAGTATGCGACTTCCAGACAGGTGGTTGTTGTCAATAAAGAGGCAAAGCGGGTGGAATCTGTGGATGCCCTGACGGCAGATAACGTGGTAGGCGTACAGGGCGGAACGGTCGCTGACTTTTACTGCCAGGATGATCTTGGGACAAAGGATCTGAAACAGTATGGGAAATTCATGGAAGCAGCCATGGATCTGAAAAATGACAGGATCGACTGTGTCATCATGGATGCCCTTCCGGCGGAAGAGATGGTAAAAGCCAATGACGATCTGGAGATTCTGGAAGGCGAAGTGCTCACAGATAAGTATGCCATTGCCGTGCAGAAAGGAAATACCGAGATGCTGGAGCAGATCAACGAGATCCTTCAGAAATTGATGGATGAAGGAAAGATCGAAGAGTTTACCATCAACCACACGACAAAATAGGGAATGCGGGGGTAGAGTATGAGCTGGTTTGCAAATACCTGGGAACATTTCAGCGCGGCGTTCCTGGAAAATGACCGTTATCTGGCTTTCTTGAAGGGATTTGGCGAGACGCTGAAGATATCCTTTTTTGCAGTTATCCTGGGTGTGGTCCTTGGTATCATCCTTGCGGTTGCAAAATACATGGCGGTAAATCACAAAAGCTGCCGGCCGCTCGGCTGGATTGCCAATGTCTACATCACGGTTATCCGGGGAACGCCTGTCTATGTGCAGATGCTGATTATTTATTATCTGATACTTACAGCCAGAGGGATTCCGGCGATTGTTTCCGGTGTGCTCTGTTTTGGAATCAATTCCAGCGCCTATGTGGCGGAGATTATCCGGGCAGGAATTGAGGCTGTGGACCGGGGACAGATGGAGGCGGGCCGTTCCCTTGGCCTTTCGGAGATGCAGACCATGATCTCGATTATTATGCCCCAGGCAGTGCGGAATATCCTGCCTGCCCTTGGCAATGAGTTTATTGTATTGATCAAGGAGACGGCTGTGATCGGCGGAATTACCGTCCTGGATGTGACGAAGGTAGCCATGAATGTGGGAGCCAGCAGTTACGATTATCTGACGCCGCTTTTGATTGCGGCAGTGATGTACCTGTTGGTGGTTATTATCCTGACAAAGCTTCTCGGTATGTTTGAAAGGAGGCTGGCAAAGAGTGATCGACGTTAAAAATCTGCATAAGTCTTTTGGGGACAAACAGGTGCTCTGCGGCATTGACGAGCATATCGAAAAAGGCGAGAAGGTGGTGGTCATTGGTCCATCTGGTTCCGGAAAGAGTACCTTTCTCCGGTGTCTGAATCTTTTGGAAAAACCCACAGAGGGGGCTATTGTGTTTGAGGGAAATGATATCACGAAAGCATCCGGCGGGGAGTTAAATAAGATCCGGCAGAAAATGGGCATGGTGTTCCAGCATTTTAATTTATTCCCTCATCTGACCATTCAGAAAAACATTACCTTGTCTCCTGTGAAGCTTGGCCTGATGAGCCAGGCGGCTGCAGACAAAAGGGCAGAGGAGCTTCTCTCAAGGGTTGGCCTTTTAGAAAAGGCCAACCAGTATCCGGCCCAGCTTTCCGGCGGACAAAAGCAGCGGATCGCCATTGTCCGTTCTCTGGCCATGAATCCCGATGTCATGCTCTTTGATGAGCCCACTTCAGCCCTGGACCCGGAAATGGTCCGGGAGGTTCTGGACTTTATGAAACAGCTTGCCACGGACGGGATGACCATGGTGGTGGTGACCCACGAGATGGGATTTGCAAGGGAGGTGGGCTCCAGAGTCCTCTTTATGGATGAAGGCCGCATCGTGGAGCAAAACACACCAGAGGAATTTTTCACCCATCCGGCGGATGCAAGGCTCAAGGAGTTTTTGTCCAAGGTATTATAATCAAAACTTGCAAAATGGTTGATTGCCGGAGGTGGAAGCCGGGATTTGGATGAAAGGGGGCTTTCCATATGAAGGTTTCAGTGATTCAGATGCAGGCGCGGGAAACGAGAGAAAAAAGTATGGAGGAAGCGGCGGCGCGGGTGCGGGAGGCGGCGCGGATGGGAGCAGATTTTGCTATGCTTCCGGAAATGTTTTCCTGTCCCTATGAGACAGCCGGCTTTCCCCTCTATGCAGAGGCGGCAGACGGAGAGACTGTAAAAAGGCTTTCAGAGATTGCGGGAGAGAACGGAATCTATCTGGTGGGGGGCAGCATCCCGGAGCAGGATGAAAACGGAAAGATCTACAATACTTCCTTTGTCTTTGACCGAAAGGGAAAGCTGCTTGCAAGGCACCGGAAGGTGCATCTCTTTGACATTGACATTCAGGGCGGCCAGTCCTTCAAAGAATCAGACACTTTAAGTCCCGGAGAGTCGGCCACCGTCTTTTCTACAAAGTTCGGCCCTATGGGACTTTGTATCTGTTTTGATGTCCGGTTTCCAGAGCTTTTTCGGGAGATGGCAGAGAAAGGAGCTCTGGCGGTGTTCTGTCCGGCAGCCTTTAACCGAACCACCGGACCTAAGCACTGGGAGCTTTTGTTCCGGGCCAGAGCCGTGGACTATCAGCTCTTTACCATCGGGGCTGCTCCTGCCGCCGACGAGACAGCCTCTTATATATCCTACGGCCATTCCATTCTGGTATCGCCATGGGGCGAGGTGCTTTCCCAGGCAGGAGAGGAAGAATGTATTCTCACAGAAGAACTGGACCTCTCCCAAGTGGAAGCGGTTCGGAGGCAGATTCCTATCCGTCCAGCTCCGTGAGCCCCGAAAGGGATGGCGCCGCCACCATGGAATAGTTGGTGTGGTAGATGACGAAGCCTGGCCTGGCGCCGTTCACCTTTTTTACCTGCTTCTTTTCCACATAATCAATCTCTACTTTGTCGCCGTCCCGTCCCTTGGAGTAATAGGCAGCCAGGCCGGCGGCTTCTTCAAAGAGGCGGTCAGGAAGCTCTTCTTTGGATTTCCCCTCTGTCTTGGCGATGACGTGGGAGCCGGGAATGCCCTTGGCGTGGAACCACAGATCGTTTCCGGAAGCCAGATGGAAGGTCAGTTCTTCGTTCTGCAGGTTATTCTTTCCCACATAGATGTGATAGCCGTCGGAGGACAAAAAGTGCAGCGGTATGCTAATGATCTTTGTCTTTTTGTCCTTAGGCCCGCGCTTTTTGATAAAACCAGCCTCACGAAGCTCTTCCTTAATCTGGATCAGATCCGCTTCTGTGGCGGCAATGTCCAGGGCTGAGGAGACAGATTCCAGATAGTCGATCTCCTCCCTGGTCTCCCGGATCAGTTCAGTCAGAGCCTCAAAGGTTCTCTTTAACTTTCCGTACCGGTCAAAGTATTTTTTGGCATTCTCCTGAGGGGACATGGTATCGTCCAGGGGAATGGTTACAGACTCATTGGTGTAATAGTTAAGGGCAGCGAGAGTCTTAGCCCCTGGCTCAAGCCCGTAGCCATAGGTATTGATCAGTTCGCCGTATACCCGGAATTTGTCTCTTTTTTCCGTATCTTTTAACTGCTTTGCCTGCAGGTCATATTTCTTCCGGTTCCGTTCCAGAGCCGTCTGAACCATGTGACGAAGTTCCACCGATTTCTGGCGGATGCGGACCACAGCTTCCCTGGCAGCGTAATAGGTTTCCAGAATTTCACTGACAGAGGAAAAATCCCGTCTCTCATAAGCATTCAGGTGGGAGAGGGGAAACGCAGAAAATTCTGAAGGAATCTGCCGATCATAATAAATACAAGGGGCAAAGCTTCCATTTTTCACATCCTCCATCATTCCACAGAAGATTCCAAACAGATGGGTCTGTTCAAGGTCTGAAAGTTCCCCGGCAGCCGTTCTTCCATCTAAGGAGGCAAGATGACAGATTTCCTCTGCCATGACTGGGCTTAAGCCCGTAAAACCAGTATAGAGAGCTTTGACCAGAGCCATTGGCTTTTGGGAAAGAACAGCCAAAAACCCGTCCTTTGTCACAGAGAGGGGATTTGCTTTCTGCATAGTGTCAGGGATAAAATAGGGCCGCCCCGGAAGGACTTCTCTGACAGAGCTTACGGACAGGGGAATGTGTTTGATGCTGTCAATAATCGTGTCTTTTTCATCACAGAAAATCAGGTTGCTGTGTTTGCCCATAAATTCCCCGATCAGCTTTTTCCGGCAGAGATCGCCCATCTCATTCAGGTGTTCGATCTCCATGACAAGAATCCGTTCCAGGCCCGGCTGGGAGACAGAAAGGATGCGGCCTCCTCCGATGTGCTTTCTGAGCAGCATGCAAAAGCCAGGAGCCGTCATGGGATTTGGCTTTGTCTCTTCCGTAAAATATACCAGGGGAAGACTGGCTCCTGCCGAGAGAAACAGCTTCCAGGTGTTTTTCTGATTCTTTATGGTGAGCATCAGGGCGTCGGCCTCCGGCTGGGCGATCTTGGTGATCCGCCCTCCTGTGATGCGTTCCTTCATTTCCTTTGCCATACAGGCGATTACCATTCCGTCAAGTGCCATGTCTCGTCCCTCCTGTTTTCCATGATGCATGATGCGATATTGAGAATGATTGGGTTTCGCAAATACGGAAACTCAATTTAGAATGTTGCTGCGCTAAAAATGATTTTACATCAAGACAAGGAGAAGAACAAGGAATATTTCATATAAAATTTCCCTTGAACAAAGGTGCCTTCTTAGGATATGATGGTATCAGAGAAGGAGGTATTACTTATGCTCTATACAGATTTTCAAGGAATGAAACTGTCAAATCTGGGATTTGGCACCATGCGCCTGCCGCTTATCTCGGAGAAGCCGGACAGCCCGGTGGACGAGGCACAGGTGGGAGAGATGGTGAAATACGCCATGGAACACGGTGTGAACTATTTTGATACGGCCTATCCCTATCACGGCGGAGAATCCGAGCGTATCATCGGGCGGGCGCTGAAACCTTACCCGCGGGAAACCTTTTATCTGGCAACCAAATATCCGGGGCACCAGATCAGTAAAACCTATGATCCTGCCGTTATTTTTGAAGAGCAGCTTGAAAAATGCCAGGTGGAGTATTTCGATTTCTACCTGCTCCACAATGTCCATGAAAGTTCGATCCGCGTCTACACGGATCCCAAGTGGGGCATTGTCGATTATTTTGTAGAACAGAAAAAACTTGGCCGTATCCGTCATCTGGGCTTTTCCTCCCACGGCAATCTGGATAATCTGAAGGATTTTTTGGACCGTTACGGCGATGTGATGGAATTCTGCCAGATCCAGCTCAATTATCTGGACTGGACACTGCAGGGTGCGAAGGAAAAGTACGAACTGCTGACAAAGAGGAGTATTCCTGTGTGGGTTATGGAGCCTGTCCGCGGCGGAAAGCTGGCGAAACTTCCAAAAGCAAAGGAGGAGAGGCTTGAGGAGATGAGGCCGGGAGCAGGAGCTCCTTCTTGGGCTTTTTGGTTCCTGCAGGGCCTTCCCAATGTGAAGATGATCTTGAGCGGTATGTCAAATCTTGCGCAGATGCAGGAAAATGTCCACACCTTTGAGGAGAGGAACCCTTTGACAAAAGCAGAGCAGGAAACTCTGTTCGAAATCGCAGAGGGGATGAAAAATTCCATTCCCTGTACTGCCTGCAGGTATTGCTGTGAGGGATGTCCGAAAGGGCTGGATATTCCCATGCTTTTGTCTCTCTACAATGACCTGCGCTTTGCGGCGACAGTCAATGTGGGCATGCGTCTGGATGGGCTTTCAGAGGAAAAACGGCCTGAGGCCTGCATAGGATGTGGGAAATGTATCAAGGTCTGCCCTCAGAAGATCGACGTCCCTGGCGCTATGAAGCAGTTTGCCAGGACGATTTCCGAGATGCCAAGCTGGGAAGAAATCTGCCGTCAGCGGGAGGAAGCCGCGAAGAAGAAAAAGGCCCGGTGAGAAACCAGGCAAAACTTCCATGGGGATATGGCCTCGTTTACTACATAAAATAGGCCGTTTGAGACAAAAGGCAAAAGTTTTCCGGATTGTGGCCGATGAAGAAAGCATACGGGGCAGGTGAAAAGAGATGTTGTCCATCGCAGTGTGCGACGATGAAATGATCGAGTGCTGTAAGCTCTCCATGAAAATCAGGGGGATTCTGGAGGAGATGAAGGTTTCCTGCAGCCTGCGGCAGTTTCAGAGCGGAAAGGAGCTTCTGGACGCCAAAGAGCGGTTTGACATGATTTTTCTGGACATTCTCATGGGAGGACTTGACGGAATGAAAACAGCCAGGGGGCTTCGGGAAAAAGAATCCGGGAGCCTTCTGGTTTTTGTCTCATCCAGTAGGAATTATGTGCTGGAAGCCTATGACGTGGAAGCCTTTCATTATCTTTTAAAGCCGGTGGAGACAGAAAAATTAAAACAGCTGCTTTTTCGGGCTCTGTGCCGGTTCAGACAGCATCCCCGGGAATTTCTCATGGTCAGAAAAGAGTGGGAGAAGAAAAAACTGTTCCTGGACGATATTTTTTATTTTGAGATCAGGGGGAGAGTGATCGAGGCCCACGGGGCAGAGGGCGTGTGTTCTTACTATGGCCAGATTGGGCTTCTAGAACAGAGCCTGGAGGGAAAAGGGTTTTTCCGCTGTCATAAAAGCTATCTGATCAATTTAAGACATGTGGACGGCTATAACCGGCAGGAGGCCATATTGGATAACGGGGAACGGATCGTGATTGCCAAACGCAGATATGAGGAATTTCGCAGAGAGATTTTGAGATTTATGAGAAAAGAGGGCGGACTGTTATGAGACCTCTGGAACCTGTACCTGCGATCCTTTTGACAGCCGTCTGCCAAGGAGGGGAAGCCTGGGCTGTCTGCCGTTTCTGCCGTCTGTTTTTGCAGGAGCATTCACGGAAACCAGGGCTGCTGTTTTTTGGCTGTTTTCTGGCCGGGCGGCTGGTTCTGATTCTGGCCTCTTGGAGCCTCCCCCTTCCTTATGTGATCCTGGCCTTTGGGGACCATGCCCTTCTCACAGGTCTGGTCATGGCCTTTTTTTCGGCGCCTTCGGCGAAAAAGCTGTTTGCGGCTTCTGTTCTGTTTACCATATTTACGGTCTTCGGTGAATTTTGTGCTTCTTTTGTATCCATTTTCGCGCTGGCCTATCTTCATCTGGTAAAAAGAATTCCGGAACCGGTTCTCACCGGCCGGTGGAACAGCCTGACTGCCGCCGTGAGTTTTCTGGGCGTGGTCTGGGGACTTCATGGGATTTTAAGAGGAAACGCAAAAGAATGCTCCGGGGAAAAGCCAGGAAAGTGGTATCTGACAGCAGTCCTCCCGCTGGTTATGGCAACGGCCTTAACGGATGCCGCCAACTGGTGCGCCAGCAGGGGAATCCTGCTTCGGGGAGAGGGAAATCTGTATCAGGCACAGCTTTTTGGCCATGGAGGAATCTGCCTTCTGACAGCCCTGTCCCTCATTGGATCAGGCTTTTGTCTTTTCGGCATGGACAGGATCTATGAAGAGCAGAAAAAAAGCGGACGTTATGAGTGCCGCCTCATGGCCTACCAGATGACAGCAGAACAGTACCGGCAGGCAGAACGGCTCCGGCATGACCTGAAAAACCATGTGATTGCCCTGCAGGGGCTTCTGGAACAAAAAGACTGGGCCGCCATGAATCGTTATCTGGAAGCCATGGAGGGGATGGGAGGCTTTGCACGGGGGGAGGAAGCCACGGGGAGCCCTGTTCTTGACGCTATCCTCCTGCGGAAACGAAAAGAGGCGGAGGCTTTGGGAATCCGCTGGGAGTGCAGTGTGAAACTACCAGCGAATTCTGCCGTATGGGAGTTTGACCTTTGTGTGCTGTTCGGCAATCTTCTGGACAATGCCATAGCGGCCTGCGGGCAGGTAAAAGGGAGAAAGGGAAGATTCCTCTGTGTACAGGCGCGGATGGTGAAACGGTGTTTTTTTCTGGAGGTGAAAAACAGCTTTTCGCCGGAAAGGGAGAAACATGCATCCAGGAGGGAGCCAGACCGGGAAGGAAGGCGCGGGATCGGCCTTTTAAACGTGCGGGATGTGGTGGGGGCTTATCACGGAACCATGGAAGTTGAAAAGAAGGAGGGGATGTTTGTCAATACGGTTTTGCTGCCGGAGAGGACGAGAGGAGAGGAGGCCGATTCGCCGGGGATTTCCGTATATGACACGGAAGGGGACAGTTGAGACGAAAGAGTAAAAAGCTTTGCAGATACCGCCGAAAATCAAAAGGTAGGCAGTAGCAGCGCAATGACAGAAAGAAGGAGGATGCCAAATGCATACATTGACAATGGAAGGACTTCTCGGAGCCGGAACGAATGCAAAGCTTGTGAATACTCCTATGCGGGCAGCAGGGGAAGCAGAACGGAAAGGCGACAGGGCAGCCATGGAGCGGGCCCTGGGATATGCCGGAGCGGTTACCGAACAGGCGGAGTCCTATCAGGAAAAGGCGGCCAAGGGAATGGAAAAAGAGGCGGAAGAAAAGAAAGAAACCGCCGAAAAGCTGCAGGAAACCCTCATTGAAAAAAGGACCCAGGAGAGAGAGGAGTTGGAAGAGAGGACACAAGGAACTCTGGCTAAAGCAAATCCGACGGCAGAGCCGACCGACCTTCTAGAGCTGAGCGAAGAGGGGAAACAGATATCATTTGGAAACGGTGCCAAAGCCCCGGAGGTGTCCGGGACAGAAGAGAGCAGTCCCATAGAACTGGGCGGCTCTGTCTATACAGCGGCCGGTGAGATTGTTTCGGCCCCGGAGCCAGGGGGAGAGCTTTCCACTCTGGCGTAAAAGATGGAATGACAGCAAAGAAGAGGTGGATATGCCATCTCTTTTTTGGTGAGAAAATTCATGGGGCTTAAAATCTCTCTAAAACCTCCCTCCGGTCATTGACTTGTACCAGTGAATGAATTATAATAAGTTAGATTGCGAATCATCCACAAAAATGTGCTGGTGACACGTTTTGTCGGATTACGTGGAAGGAATATTGGAAAATGGTTAAAAGTATGACAGGCTTCGGCAGGTGCGAAGCCGCTGACAAGGATTACAAGATTTCCGTGGAAATGAAATCGGTGAATCACCGGTATCTGGATCTGGGTATCAAGATGCCAAAGAAGTTCAATCCTTTCGAGGCAGAAATCAGAAAGCTTCTGAAACAGGACATTGAAAGAGGAAAGGTGGATGTTTTTGTCACCTGTGAGACCTTTTCCGAGAAAACTTTGAGCCTCAATTACAACGAGGCGCTGGCAAAAGAATATATGGATATTTTTGAACAGATGAGCGAGCGCTTTTCCATTGCCAACGATGTGACCGTATCCTCCCTGTCCCGTTACCCGGAGGTGATTGCCACCGGCCAGTCGGAGGAGGATGAGGAGGCGCTGTGGAAGCTTCTTAAGGAGGCGCTTTTGGGGGCGCTTCAGAAGTTTGTGGATCAGCGGACCAGAGAGGGCGAGAATCTGTTTGCGGATCTTTCTGGAAAGCTTGAGGATATGGAGGGCTGGATTGAACAGATTGAGGCTCGTTCTCCTCAGATTCTTAAAGAATACCGGGAGAAGCTCACGGATAAAGTGAAGGAGCTTCTGGAGGGAAGCGGCATCGACGAGAACCGGATCGCAGCGGAGGTGACTCTTTTTGCCGATAAGATCTGCGTGGATGAGGAGACGGTGCGTCTAAAAAGCCATATCAAGACCATGAAGGCAACTCTTACCAGAGGCGATGCGGTGGGCAGGAAGCTGGATTTTATTGCCCAGGAGATGAACAGGGAGGCAAATACCATCCTTTCCAAAGCCAATGACATGGAAATTTCCGGTACGGCCATTGAGCTTAAGACGGTCATTGAGAAGGTAAGGGAACAGATTCAGAATATTGAATAAGCCAATTGCTTAAGACGATGAAACTATCAAACAGAAACGGTGACAGACGTGGGAAGACTGATTAATATCGGGTATGGCAACGTGATCCACACCGACAAAGTGCTGGCTGTGGTGAGTCCGGATTCCGCCCCCGGCAAGAGGCTGGTCCAGGCGGCCAGGGATGAGGGGCGCAGCATCGATGCCACTCAGGGAAGAAAGACCAAAGGGATTGTGGTCATGGATGGCGGCTATGTGGTGCTCTCAGCCCTTCTGCCGGAGACCATTGCCGGGCGGTTCAACGAGGCAGGAAGTCTGGAGCGGGGATTTGAGAAGGAGGGAGACGATGAATAAGAGAGGGCTTATCCTTGTAATTTCCGGGTTTTCCGGCGTGGGGAAGGGGACTGTGGTCCGGCGTCTCATGGAGGCTCATGAGAATTATGCCTTGTCTGTCTCCGTCACCACCAGGCCCCCCAGGGAAGGCGAAGTTCACGGGAAGGACTATTTCTTTATTTCAGAAGAGGAATTTTCTTCCATGGAGGCAGAGGGCAGGCTCATGGAGTGGGCCGGTTATGTGGGCCGCCATTATGGGACTCCCAGGGATTATGTATTTAAGAAACTGGAAGAGGGAAAGGATATGATTCTGGAGATCGAGGTCCAGGGGGCCCTTCAGATCAAAGAAAAATACCCGGAGGCCATTTTAGTCTTTGTGGCTCCTCCCAGTGCGGCCACTTTGAAAGAGCGGCTTTTAAAACGGGGGACGGAGAGTGCAGAGCAGGTGGAAAAACGCCTTTTCAGGGCCGTGGAGGAATCGGAGGCCATGGAGTCTTATGATTATCTCCTGGTCAATGACGATCTGGAAACCTGCATGGAAGAGCTCCATCGGCTTATGCAGTGTGAACATCGGAAGATGAGAGTGAGCCGGGAATTAATCAGGGAAATTAAAACAGATTTAAAACGTTTCGTGGAAGGAGAATCATAACATATGCTGCATCCATCATATACAGATTTGATTAACGCCGTAAACAGTGAGGTGGAGCCTGGAGAGGAGCCCATTGTCCAGAGCCGCTATTCCATTGTGATCGCCACAGCAAAACGGGCGAGACAGCTCATCGCCGGGGATAAAGCTCTGGTGGACGCTCCGTCCAACAAGCCGCTTTCCACTGCAGTGGAGGAGATTCATGAGACACTGGTCCGGGTAATCGGCGAGGACGATATCCCGGAGGATGAATTTGAAGAATAAAGCTCTGGCAAAAAAGACAGGCAGGCAGGCTGGAGCTGCCTGCCTTGGCTGCTTTACGAAGGAAGGACTGCAAAATGAAGATATTGTTTGTATCCCTGGGATGTGATAAAAATCTGGTGGATTCGGAGGAAATGCTGGGACTTCTTTCCGGGGCAGGCTATGAGTTTACGGACGATGAGACCAAGGCACAGGTGATTGTGGTCAACACCTGCTGTTTTATCGGTGATGCCAAGGAGGAGAGCATAAATACCCTTCTGGAGATGGCAAAGCAGAAGGAAACCGGCTGCTGTCAGGTGCTCATCGCGGCCGGTTGTCTGGCACAGAGATACAAAGACGAGGTCCTAAAGGAGATTCCGGAGGTGGATGGGATTCTTGGGACAGCCTCCTGTGACCGGATTGTGTCGCTGGTGGAAGAGACCCTCAGGGGAAAAAAAGAGAGTGTTTTTGAGGAACCCGGCCATTTTAGAGAGAATGGCGGAGGGAGAGTGGTCACCACAGGCGGCCATTACGCATATTTAAAGATCGCGGAGGGGTGTGACAGACACTGCACCTACTGTGTGATTCCAGGGGTACGGGGGCCTTACCGGAGTGTTCCCATGGAGAAACTTTTAAGGGAAGCAAAAGATCTGGCAGGGCAGGGAGTCCGGGAGTTGATTTTGGTGGCCCAGGAGACCACCCTTTACGGGATGGATCTTTACGGGGAGAAAAGGCTTCCGCTGCTTCTTGAGGAGCTTTCGTCGATTTCAGGCATCCACTGGATCCGGCTTCTTTACTGTTATCCGGAGGAGATCACGGACAAGCTGATTGAAACCATCAAAAAGGAAAAAAAGGTGTGCCACTATATGGACATTCCCATCCAGCATGCCAGTGACCGCATTTTAAAGCGGATGGGGCGGCGTACAAACCGGAGGGAAATATCGGCAAGAATCTCAAAGCTTCGGGAGGAGATCCCGGATATGGCCATCCGTACCACTATGATCACCGGGTTTCCGGGGGAAACCGACGAAGATTTGGAAGAACTTTTGGATTTCGTGGATGGGATGGAATTTGAGCGGCTGGGCGTGTTCCCCTATTCTCAAGAAGAAGATACGCCGGCAGCGGCTATGGAGGGACAGATCCCGGAGGAGACAAAGCTCGCCAGACGGGATGCGGTCATGGAGCTTCAGCAGGAAATCTCTCTTGCAAACGGAGAAGCCATGATCGGCCGGATACTGGAGGTCTTTATCGAAGGAAAGGTGGCAGATGAAGAAGCCTATGTGGGGCGGACTTATATGGACGCGCCGGGGGTGGACGGATATATTTTTGTAAACACAGGTCAGGAACTTATGAGCGGGATGTTTGTACAGGTGAAAGTAACCGGCGCTCTGGAATATGATTTAATAGGAGAGTTGTGCGATGAAGATGAATCTGCCCAATAAACTGACAATACTGCGGGTGCTTTTGATCCCGTTTTTTGTGTTTTTTATGCTGACAGACTGGTGGGGGTATACAGGGAGGATAGCTGCTCTGGCTTTGTTCGTCATTGCCAGCTTTACGGATTATCTGGACGGCCACATCGCGAGAAAGCACAACCTGGTGACCAATTTCGGCAAATTCATGGATCCTCTGGCGGACAAGCTTTTAGTCTGCTCTGCCCTGATTTGTTTTGTGGAACTTGGGGAGCTTTCGGCCTGGATCGTTATCATCATCATGGCCAGAGAATTTATTATCAGCGGTTTTCGGCTGGTGGCATCCGATAACGGCGTGGTCATTGCGGCCAATATGTGGGGAAAGTTCAAGACAGTCTCTCAGATGATCATGACTATTTTGATCATTTTGGATATGGAGGAGCTTGCAATTTTGACAGAAATATTTATCTACCTGGCGCTGGCTCTGACAGTGATTTCTCTGGAAGAATATATCCGGAAAAATCTTCATGTGCTGAAAGAGGGGAAGGTGTAACATGGTTGTAGAGATCCTGGCGGTGGGAACAGAGCTTCTTCTTGGAAATATCGCCAATACCAATGCCCAATATCTGTCGAGACGGTGTGCAGCTCTGGGATTTTCTGTATATCATCATACAGTGGTGGGAGATAATGAAAAGAGGATGACGGAGGCAATCCGTCAGGCTTTCGGCCGTTCTGATATTGTGATCTTAACCGGGGGGCTTGGGCCCACGGAGGATGATATGACCAAGGAGGTCTGTGCGAAGGTTATGGGATTTCCCATGGAGGAAGATGTCCACACAAGGAAACGGATCTCCGGTTATTTTAGGGCGGCCAGGAAAAAGAATGTTACGGACAACAACTGGAAGCAGGCTCTTGTGCCGGTGGGGGCAAAGGTCCTTGACAACGACAATGGCACAGCGCCCGGGTTGATCCTGGAGAAAAACAAAAAGACGGTTATCCTGCTGCCGGGGCCGCCGAATGAGCTGATCCCCATATTCTCCGAAAAGGCAGAGCCTTATCTCAGAGCCCTCCAGCCGGATACCATTTATTCCAAAATGGTGAAGGTCTGCGGCATAGGGGAGAGCCAGGCGGAGACCATGATCTTAGATCTCATTGATTCTCAGACCAATCCCACCATTGCCACTTATGCCAAAACAGGGGAAGTTCATCTTCGGGTCACGGCCAGGGCGGCAGATGAGAAAGAGGGAAAGCGGCTGGTAAAGCCAGTGGTCAGAGAGCTCAAAAAGCGGTTCGGTACTCAGATTTATTCCACAAAAGAGGAAGAGGAGCTGGAGGATGCAGTCGTAAAACTCTTAAAGAAATACGGTCTGACTGTGGCCACGGCAGAATCCATGACAGGAGGGCTTGTGGCAGGTCGGCTGGTCAATGTGGCCGGAGCTTCCGAATGTCTGAAAGAAGGCTTTGTGACCTATTCGAATAAGGCAAAAAGGCATGCCCTCGGTGTAAAAAAAGAGACTCTTAAGACGTTTGGAGCTGTGAGTGAAGAGACGGCCAGGCAGATGGCAGAGGGAGGGGCTTTGGCGGCGGGCGCGGATTCATGCGTGGCAGTGACAGGATTTGCCGGGCCAAAGGATTCGAAAGAAGAGCCAAAGGGGCTTACCTACATTTCCTGTTATCTGGGAGGGCGCGTTTCGGTCAGGAAATATCATTTTACGGGAAATCGCAGGAAAATCCGGGAACAGGCGGTGGTACAGGCGTTGAATCTTTTGCGCCTCAGGATGTTAGAACAGTATAAACATGAACAATAATATTCGTTGGTACAGAAGTTTGTATCTGGGCAGAGAAGCCCAAAACAAAAAAAATATATGGGAAAAGCTGGAGGATGGTTTTCATCCAAGGCTCTATCTGCTGGTATTGCCTTCTAACAGGGTGAATGTGTTGGAGCTGCTTCCCCAGCCGGTTCTCTCCCAGTCTCACTACCGGAAACTTCCTCTCTATGTGGTGGGGGCGGCCTGGACAAAGACGGAGGCCATGGAGCTTGCCGGAGAGCTTGTGATGGAGGCTTACCGGGCCACCGGGAAGACCAATGTGGCGGCTTATCTGGGAGATGATTTTCTGGAACATCCGGAGTTTTCCGGCAGAGATCCCTACCGGAAGTGGGAACCAGAGTCCGCAAAGGGCGGGAACAGTAAGGATGTGATGTGATGCTTTCTCTGATATGGGGCATTTTGAAGATAATAGGGCTTGTGATTCTGGCCATTCTCGGGCTTTTGCTCACAATCCTTCTTCTGGTCCTGTTTGTACCCCTGCGCTACGAGCTGGCCCTTTCCGGGGAATATGACAGGGAATCGGAAGAGCCTCCAGAGTATCTGGTGAAAGCCAGAGTTTCCTGGCTGCTTCGGCTCATCTGTGTCCGCCTCTATGCAGACGAGACAGGGATGAAAATGAAGGTGAAGCTCTTGGGAATTCCTCTGGGCGGCAGAAAGAGGGGGCAAAAGAGCAGACGGCAGAGGGATTCTGAAGAAGAATCAGAGACCCTGGCTTTATATGAAAAACTTTCAGAGGCAGAGCCTTCTAAAATGGTTTCTGAAGGGCCGGAAGAATCAGAGGAACCTATGGCAGATGAAGAGCCGAAAGAGCCAGAGGGACTGGCAGGTGAAGAGGCAGAAGAACCAGAGGAGGCGATGGCAGGTGAAAAGGCGGAAGAAAAGAAAAGTCCGATCAGGAAGATGTTTGAGTTCTTTCGGAAAATCTTTCGAAATCTTTCAGGATTTTTTCACAACCTTCGCTGTACCGTCAAGAAGATCTGTGATAAAATAAAAGGGGTTTTTGAGATGGCAGGTGAGATCCAGGATTTTCTTACAGCGGAGGAAAACCGGGAAGCCCTCTGTTATGTGAAGGGAGAGGCAGGAAAAGTGTTTCGTCATATTCTTCCCCAAAAATTTTCCGGGAGAGTCTTTTTTAGCCTGGAGGATCCGGCGGCCACAGGAAAAGTGCTTGCGGCCTTGGGAATGGCCTATCCCCTTTTCGGGAAACGGCTTTCGGTGACGCCTGTTTTTGAAAATAAATTATATCTGGAAGGAAGCGTTTTCCTGAAGGGCAGAATAAGAGCCTTTTCTCTGCTCATAATAGGGATAAGAGTGTGGTTTAATAAGAAGTTCCGCGGCCTCTTAAAGCGGGGGTTGGGACTGAAAGAACAGTTAAGCCGGGCGTAAGCGCGGTGTGCAGACAAGGAGGAGCACATATGGCATCGGATCTGAAAGGAAAAGAAAAGAACACATTTGAAAATACCGTGGAAAACCTGTTCAAAGGCATGGACGGTTTTATTACCACCAAGACGGTGGTGGGAGACGCGATCCATCTGGACGGAACCATCATCCTTCCGCTGGTAGATGTCTCCTTTGGCGTGGGAGCCGGAGCTTTTGCCAGTGACAATAAGAACAACAGCGGCGGAGGCATGACCGGAAAAATCACCCCAAGCGCGGTTTTGGTGATCCAGGACGGACATTCCAAGCTGGTGACCGTGAAAGGGCAGGACAGCATTTCAAAAATCCTGGATATGGTGCCTGATATTATCAGCAAATTTTCCAAATCCGGCAAGAAAGAAAAGGAAAAAGAAGTGGAGATTCCAAAGGATGTGTTTGACGGAGTATCCGGTCAGTAAGAGAGCCTGGCAGAAAAGGGGAATCGGAACCGCGGCACCCGCATAGACTATTGGTATAGAAAGCATTGCGGGAGGAAGAGATGAAGCGGCTCATCGGACTCTGTCTGTTCTGGATGGGAATTGGCATGGCATTGTATTTGATACTGCCGAACAATTTTTTTACGATCTGCCTGATGGCAGCCTCCATTGCAGGAGGTTATTACCTGTTCTGCGGCTGTTAGAGAAGCGGCAGTCTGTATGAAGATAGAAAAAAAGGCCCGGTGACAGGGTCTTTTTTTCGTGTCGTAGAAAACCAGAAAAGGATTATTCCACTTTCAGCATCCGGTAGCCGATGCCGATATGGGTCTGAATATACTGGGAAGAATCTGATTCTGTCTCTAATTTTTTCCTCAAGGTCGCCATAAATACCCGCAGGGAGGCAACGTCCCCTTTCCAGCTGCTTCCCCATACATTCTGGGTTATGTAAGTGTGGGTCAGAACCTTTCCCACATTCTTTGCCATTAGGCAGAGAAGCTTATATTCGATGGGGGTTAAACGCAGTTCATTTTCTCCCAGATAGGCACAGCCTGCAGCGAAATCCACTTTCAGCAGTCCGTTGGTGAAAACAGAGTCATTGCCCGGAGTGTCTGTCTGCATATAGGCCAGACGGCGTTTGGTTGCCCGCAGCCTTGCAAGGAGCTCTTCCACAGAAAAAGGTTTTGTGAGATAATCGTCCGCGCCGCAGTCTAAGGCCTCAATCTTATCGCTGTCCTCACTCCTGGCACTGATGACGATGATGGGAAGGTTGGACCAGGTGCGAACCTGCCGGATCACTTCCACGCCGTCCATGTCTGGAAGGCCGAGATCCAAAAGGATGATATCAGGATTGTGGGAGGACGCTTCCATGAGGGCACAAGTTCCGTTTGGGGCGATAATGTATTTGTAATCATGAGTCTTTAAAGTTGTGGTGATGAGATTTCGGATGGGGGCATCATCCTCCACCACCAAAATCAGAGTCTTATTCATAGATATCCACCTCTCCTAAAGGTAAGGTAAAGGTAAAACAGCAGCCGTGGGGACGTTCATCTTTCAGAGTCATTTCCCCGCCGTGGGCATTGACAATGGAACGACAGAGGGCCAGCCCGAGACCGAGACTGCGGCGGCTGTCTGCAATTTTCGTGTTGCCGGTAAAGAACATTTCAAATACCTGGGGTTTTAAGTCGTCAGGGATGCCAGGGCCATTATCTGTGACGCTGATAGAGGCCACGCCTTCTTTTTTTTCGGCGGTCAGCCGGATCAAAGAGCCTTGGGGCGTATATTTGACCGCGTTGTCTATTAAATTAATGATCACCTGAATGATCAGCTTGGCATCCATTTTTGCAAGCATGAGGTCGTCTTTTAAAGAGACAGAAAGCCCATGGCCTGCTGCTTTTCGTTTTACATGGCGCAGAGCCTCGTCGATGACTTCCGACACCAGCTCCAGGGACATATTGAAATTCATCCGGCCCTCTTCGATACGGGTTACGGAGAGAAGGTTTTCCACAAGACTGATGAGCCACTGGGAATCCTCATAAATGTCGGTGAAGATCTGTGTGCGCATGTTGGCATCCAGCATATCATAGTTGGAGAGCAGATTGTCCGCGTTGCCGGAAATGGAGGTCAGGGGAGTCCGAAGATCATGAGAGATAGTCCGCAGAAGATTGGCGCGGAGCTGTTCATTTCTGGCAAGGATTGCAGCTTCTTCCTTTTCTTTTGCATTGCGGCTGTTTTCAATGGCCAGGGCACATTCGCCGAGAATGGAGAGCAGCACACTGTTTTCAAAAGAATCCAGGGGTTTTTCAGTCAGGTGGATGCCGACAACCCCGTAAATGTTGTCATTGGTGCAGACGGCAAGATAAAGGCATCTGGCTTTTCCGAAGAGTTTCGTGCCGGCACCAGCCCGTGTTCCATGTTCATAAGCCCATCTGGCGGCAGCAGTTTCTTCCCCCGTGAAAAAAGGAACCCAGTCTTTTTCTTCATTAACCGGGAAAAGGATGCTCTCGGAAAGGATCCCATTTCTTTCCGAACAGGCGGTGATGTCTCTGCCCAGAAGTTTCACCAGCTGGCTGGCAGCCACATGAATCCTTTCATCGTCATCCGTGGCTTTTTGCAAAAGCTGGTTTGTATCAAACAAAATTTTTGTCCGGAAAGCAGCCTGGGCCGACTGTTTGGCATGGCTGGTCAGTTTGTTGGCAAGAGAACCTGTGATCAGAGAGGCCGTCAGCATGATGGCAAAGGTAACTGGATATCCCGCCTCATAGGCGTGAAAAGTCAGCCTTGGTTCCGTGAAGAAAAAATTGAACACCAGGACACTGGCCAGTGAACTGATTACGCTGCAGCCATAGTTTTTTGTGATGATGGAGGTTAAAAGCACTCCCAGCAGATAGATGGTAATAATATTGGCTTCAGTAAACTTACTGTTCCAGAAGATCATTCCGATCCCCGTGGCGGCTGCCAGGATGAAAAAGGTTTTTGCTAGATCCCACACAGAGGGCAGGAGCGGACGCATGAAATCCTTTTTTTCTCCCACAGGTTCTTTTTCATTCATCTGAAAGGTTCTCCGGTCTGTTATTTTATCTCTTACTATAGCACAGAATCCTGAAACAATCCAGAGGTTAGTCCTTTTGTCCTTCTGGCGCTTTTCTGTTTTTGGTCAGGAAAAGATCCAGCTGGTCCATGAGGAAATAGCCGAAGGTAAAGGTACCGACGATACATACGATAAATAGACTCTCTTTCATTTGCTTCATCTCCTTCCTCTGTTTTGGACAGTGTTCCCCGTCTTTTTGGGGTTTATCCTACTGTAATACGGCCCTGAGGGAGCCTCGACAGATTTTTGCTGGTTCTTGAGAGCGCCGCAAAGATCAGAGTCAGGCCGCCGACCCGGCCGAAGAACATTAACAGGATTAATACATATCTGGACAGCAGGCCAAGGCCAGGCGTGACACCGAGAGTCAGCCCGACTGTGCCTGCCGCAGAGGCGGTTTCAAAGAGGCAGACTCTAAGAGGCAGTCCCTCTGCAGCATTGATGATCAAAGCTCCACCGAAAAACAAAGTAATGTACATCATCAAAACGGTGGAGGCGTTGCGGATGGCGTTTTCCTCGATGCGGCGGCCGAAGAGCTGCGCATCTTCTTTCCGACGGAATACAGCTAGGGCGTTGGCCAGAAGTACGGCAAGCGTGGTGGTTTTCATACCGCCTGCTGTAGAGCCAGGGGAACCGCCGACGAGCATGAGGGCGATCATAACAGCTTGGCCGGCACTGGTTATTTTTCCAAGATCAAGCGTGTTAAAACCGGCTGTCCTTGGTGTCACGGACTGAAACAGAGAGCCGAAAAACCGTTCTTTAAAAGGCAAAGTCGAAAACTCGGCAAAGTAAAAGAAAATGGCGGGGAGCAGGATCAGAGCAGCAGTAGTCACCAGGATTACCTTGCTTTGCATCTTATATTTTTTTAACCGCAGCTTGTGCGTGCGGATGTCATCCCAGGTCAGAAAACCGATGCCTCCGACGATAATCAGAGACATGACAGTCAGGTTAATGACAGGGCTTTTTGTATAGGCCGTGAGAGAGGCGTAGGGCGCGTTCGTCGTTCCCAGAATATCAAAGCCTGCATTGCAGAAAGCAGATATCGAGTGGAAAAAAGCCATCCAGATGCCCCGGAGCCCAAAATCCCGGCAGAACACCGGAAGCATAATCATGGCACCGGCAAATTCGATGGCAAAAGTACCTTTCAGGATAAAGTTTGTGAGACGGACAATACCACCTACTCCCGGAGCAGCGATGGCCTCCTGCATGGTACTCCGCTGCATCAGGGAGATTTTCTTACCGGAAAGAAGGGCAAAGGAGGCAATCACTGTGACAACTCCCAATCCGCCGGTCTGAATTAACAGGAGAATGACCGACTGGCCGAATATGGACCAGTAGGTGGCTGTGTCCTGTACCACAAGCCCAGTGACACAGACAGCTGAGACAGAAGTGAAGAGAGCGTCGCTAAAGGGAGTGACTTGCCCTGTCCTGGAAGAAACCGGAAGCATAAGGAGCAGGCTTCCCGTGAGGATTACAACTGTAAATCCAAGAATAATGATCTGGAAGGAAGTGAAATGTTTTTTTCTATGTAAAAAACCAGCCATGTACAGACTCCTTTTCTTAATTTTCTTTCTAATTTTATTATAGAAAAAACTGTTTAAAGAGCGTGTAAAACACAGGAGAGAGACGTTAAGATTGTATAAAGACGCTGGTTTTCGTCAAGTGATGGTAAAAGCGATTTATACTCTTTGAGCACAGATTTAGAAAGTACAGCATAAAATAATCTTAGTCTGGACTGCATGTGTATGTGAAGACAATATGAAAAAAGACAACCCTGCAAAAAGGATTGTCTTTTTTATGTTCCATTCAATATTATACGCCGCTTAAGCTCTTTCCACTAAACCGGACTTTAAGCAGGATGTACATACATACATCTTTCTTGTGCCGCCGTTCACTTTGACTCTGACGGACTTCACGTTGGAACTCCACATCTTGTTGGATTTTCTATTGGAATGGCTGACTTTCTTTCCGAAGTGAGCGCCTTTCTCACAGATTGCACATTTGGCCATGATAGCACCTCCTTATACAGATTTGGCTGGCTAACGTCCATGCCAGACCC
>JAAWBT010000006.1 GCA_022792835.1 Lachnospiraceae bacterium
GGATAACGGGAATCGAACCCGCCTATCCAGCTTGGGAAGCTGGTGTTCTACCAATGAACTATATCCGCATACAGACATTATAACTGCTGTCCTCCAATTAGTCAAGAAGGAAATTTTGTTTTACAGCCCTCTGCTCTCCAAAATCTTTTCAAATCTCTTTTCCGACAAAATTTCATGGGTTATAAATTCTCCGTCATAAAAAAGGGAGAATGTGGTAAAAGGGGTGGGCGCATTCTGTGCTTCTCCTCTGGTCTGAATAGGTACTGCCTTAAAAGAAACATTCCGAACTTTTGCTAATTCCTCCAGCAGTGGAACATATTTCGCTGTAAAAGGACATTGGCTTGTATAATATAAGGTAAAGCCCTTATCTACAACATGGTTCCTCTTTACACTCTCATTGAAATGAGGCTTGTCTGCATTTTTATCAAAAGGCAGGTATAACAGTTCAAAATATGGAGCAGCTGTGTCCACAGCCTCGAAGCCTTTATACTGCATATATTTAGGGTCTGAAAGAAATCCCCGTTTCTTTTTGGAAGATAAAATTACAAGTCCGTTTTTCTCTTTCGTCCGGCTGTCCTCTATACATCTGTCCAGCAATAAATTGGAGTATCCATGCCCTTTGTACTGCCCCGATACCCATAGGCAGTTAATATACATATATCCGTCCGCTTCAATCGGCGCCCATGCATATTCAGCAGGAATATACTCGATAAAGCATTTCCCACGGACATTGCCCTTTAAAAATACAAGTTCCTCGTCAAGCCGTTCTTCCAGCCACGCCTTTTTCGACCTCACCTGAATATCTTTGTTGTTCGATATGGCACAGCAGATATGCTCCTGTTCAAGATTATCGTGCGTTATTTTTATCAGTTCCATAATTTCTCCCTGCAAACATTTTTGCCCGCCCGCTCCGTCGTTTCTCCATGATTGTCAAAACCGTTTTTCAAACGTCCTTATCGTTGAAAGTAAGGATTATTTTGTCCCCATAAAGATACACTGCATTTACAAAACTGTCAATTAATTTTTGGTTGGATAGGTGACAAAACAAACGCTGCAGTGAAGAATCTTTTGTCTGACCTGAAAGAAAAAGGACAGACAATTTTCCTGACTTCCCACTTTATGGACGAAGTAGAAGCCCTCTGTGATGAAATCTGTATTTTAAAAAGAGGAAAGGCTGTATTTTATGGGACAACCGCACAGGCAAAAGAGCAAAGCGGATGTATGAACTTTGAGGACGCATATCTCTATTTTTCAGGCGAGGAGGCTGGTGCGGAATGAAATCTTTTGGGATCCTTTTGAAAAATGAATGGAAATTGAACGTCAGAAATATGAACATGGTAATTTTTGCGGTTATCATGCCGCTTGTGGTGTCGGAATACCGGGAGAGAAAAATCCTGAAAAGATTTCAGGTTACGCCAGTCAGCCCGGTAAGGCTTCTGGCGGTTGAATTTGCAATCTATAGTATTTCCCATGTTGATATTTTCAGGGGCAACGCTGCCCTTTGAGATCATGCCGGATGTTATGCAAAAAGTAATCAGCTTTTTTCCTATGACACAGGGAATCCAGCTAATGAAGGCAGCCTTTCTTGGTTTGCCGGTTGGGAATCCAAGCTTACCCATAATCATTATAGAAGTTGTCGTGATTGTATGCTTAAGTATCACAATCCGGTTTTTCAAGTGGGAGCGATTGAAAAGAGTAAAAGAGGATTCTTAAAAGCCGGCCGCCAGACTGTTGTGCCGAGGTTCAAGGGCTCCCGCTATTTCATGCCCCGCTGCCTCTGTCAGCAGAAAGCACAACAGACAAGAGAATGTCGGCAGATGGCATAAACAAAACCGCAGGCCGGGAATCTAAAAACAGGTTCCCGGCCTTATTGTTTTTTGCCCTGAAATGCAAATTTTTTATTCTTCAAATGAGCAGAATCCTTTTATCGGAGTGAAAAATCAATCCGGTATCGTCAGGAAGCTTCTTAATAATATTTTATCTGAATCTATGATCTTGTGGGAATACTTTCTTCCAGTCTGGTAAATACCATATCATATCCATCATTTCCGTAATTTAAAGAACGGTTCACACGGCTGATGGTGGCCGTGGAGGCTCCCGTTTTTTCTGCAATTTCCAGATAAGTCTTTCCGGACCGCAGCATTTTTGCCACTTCGTATCGCTGGGACAGGGACAAAAGTTCGTTTACGGTACAGACATCCTCAAAAAACATATAGCATTCATTAATATCTTTTAATGTAAGAACTGCCTGAAACAAATGGTCGACAGCTTCCGTTTTCAATTTTTTATTCATGATATATCTCCTTTGATGCTTTTTAAGGTCTGTTAAAACACACTTATATATTTTAACATTTTAACGCTCTAAAGTCCAGCCCTCATTCTCTGTTTTTGTAAATATTTTCTTGCAGAAAAAACAGTTGCCAATCCTGTCTATTTGTGGTAGACTATTTATGTTTGGCTTAGGAGGTGTAAAGATGACAGCGTTAAAGGTGATTTTGACTGTAGCTTTCTTAATTATAAGTTTGGCATTGGTTGTGATCGTATTACTTCAGGAGGGGAAAGCGGCAGGTCTGACCGGGTCGATCAGCGGTGCGGCAGAGACTTTCTGGGGAAAGAACAAAGGACGTTCCATGGAGGGGAAGCTGGAGAAGATTACCAAATATGGAGTGATTTTGTTCATGGTATTGGCTCTTGTCCTGAATATACTTTGATTACAGGTAGCGCATTGCGGATGTGCTGGGGTGTGAGAACGTGTATTTTGGGAAAAGTTCCGGTGAAATGTTTGGCCGGATCAGGGCTTATAGCAGAGAAGACGGGATTCATTGACTTGCCAGAGCACAAAGGACAGGCTTTGGCGGCAGATGAATCCCTTTTTATTTCTGCAAAAAAGGAGAATGCCAGAAAGATCAGAAAAGAATCGAGGAGTTTATGGAAAAGAGAAAAAGAAAAGAGAGAAAAAGAGAAGATAGAGAGTGTGCCGGGAGAGAGGGAAAAAACCAGGAGAAGGTTTCTCTGGAAGCGGGAAAGAAGCGCCTGTTGGAACTGATGGGGCATAAAGATTATAAACCGATGAAAGTAAAGGAGCTGGCAATCCTTCTCGGTGTGGCGAGGGAGGACCGGCCTGCCCTGCAGGAAGTGTTGGATGCACTTCTTTCTGAGGGAAAGTTGGGACTTTCCAAGAGGGGAAAGTATGCCCCGGTGGAAAATTTTCTTGTGAAAGGGACATTTATAGGAAATAGGAAAGGGTTTGGTTTTGTGGCACCGGAAGGACTTCCTGGGAAAGAGCCGGGGCCGGATATTTATATTGGGGAACGTGATACCTCAAGCGCCATGGATGGAGATATTGTTCAGACAGCTATCCTCTATGGAAGGCGGTGGGGCAGAAATCAGAATCCGGAAGGGAAGATTGTACGGATTCTGGAGAGGGCTCACAGGGAAGTGGTGGCGACTTATGAGCGGAGCCGGCATTTTGGCTTTGCCGTTCCTCTGGATGGAAGGCTGGGAAAAGATATTTTCATCCCGAAAGAGGCAGCCATGGAGGCACAGACGGGAGAACGGGTGCTGGTGGAGATCACTGATTATGGAAACGGAAGGAAAAATCCAGAGGGACGGGTGACGGAAATTTTAGGACAGGCGGACGATCCGGGGGTAGACGTGCTGTCTGTGGCAAAGGGGTACGGCTTCGAGAGTGAGTTTCCGCCGGGAGTATTGGCGGAAGTAAAAAGAATTCCGGAGGAAGTTTCTGAAAAAGAGAGGGAGGGCCGGAGAGATCTCAGGGGGCTTGCCACAGTGACCATTGACGGGGCGGATGCGAAAGATTTGGATGACGCCATTACCCTTTCCGTGGAAAACGGCATCTACCGGCTGGGAGTCCACATTGCAGATGTATCTCACTATGTGAAAGAGGGGACAGCCATTGACCGGGAGGCGCTTTCCAGAGGGACAAGCGTGTATCTCACTGACCGGGTGATCCCCATGCTGCCAAAAGAACTGAGCAACGGAATCTGTTCTCTTAACGCAGGGGTTCCCAGGCTGGCTTTTAGCTGTATGATGGAGCTGGATGAAAGTGGCCGCCTCTTGAATCATGAATTTGTGAAATCTGTGATCTGTGTGGACCGGCGGATGACTTATACGGCAGTGAACGGAATCCTTTCTGGAGATGAAAAACTTTCCGGAGAATATGAGGACTTTGTCCCCATGTTTCAGAACATGAGGGAGCTGTCCCTGGTTCTCAGAAAGCGGAGGCAGGCGCGGGGCTCCATTGATTTTGATTTCCCGGAGAGCAAGATTGTTTTGGACGAGAAGGGACGGGTGGTGGATATCAAACCATATGAACGGAACGCAGCCACCATGCTCATTGAGGATTTCATGCTTCTTGCCAATGAGACGGCAGCAGAAGACTTCTTCTGGCAGGATTGTCCTTTTGTATATCGGACTCATGAGAAACCAGACGGTGAGAAGATCCGGGAACTGGCCCTTCTCATCAGCAATTTTGGTTATCATCTGAAGATGGGGCAGGAAGAAATTCATCCAAAGGAGCTTCAGAAGCTTTTGGCCCGGATCCAGGATTCGCCGGAGGAGGCGCTTATCAGCCGTCTGACCCTGCGCTCCATGAAGCGGGCAGAATACCAGACGGAGTGTGTGGGCCATTTTGGCCTGGCCGCCCGGTATTACTGCCATTTCACTTCGCCGATCAGGCGGTATCCGGACCTGCAGATTCACCGGATTATGACGGAATGGCTGGCTGGAACCTTATCCGATAGGAGGAAGGGGCATTACGAGGAGATACTTCCCGGCGTGTGCCGCCAATGTTCTTTAAAGGAGCGCAGGGCAGATGAGGCAGAACGGGAAGTGGAGAAAATGAAAAAATGCCAGTATATGGCAGAGCATATCGGTGAAGTGTTTGAAGGTGTGGTGTCCGGCGTGACTGGCTGGGGCATGTATGTGGAGCTTCCCAATACGGTGGAGGGAATGGTTTCTCTGTCCTCCCTGGGAGGGGATTACTATGAGTATGACCAGGATAGGCATTGTCTGACAGGAGTTTCTACAGGACGGATATACAGCCTGGGACAGCGGCTTAGAGTACGGGTGGCTTCTGTGGATACGGCGGGCTGTACCATTGATTACGAAGTGGAGGAAGAAGATGGGCAAGGACAGTTATAAGCTGGTAGCCAACAACAAAAAGGCGTACCATGATTATTTTATTGACGACACCTATGAGGCCGGAATTTCCCTTTCAGGGACAGAGGTGAAATCCATCCGTATGGGGAAATGCAGCATCAAAGAAGCTTTTATTAAAATTGACCGGGGGGAGGTCTTTGTGTACGGGATGCATATCAGCCCGTATGAGAAAGGGAATATTTTCAACAAGGATCCACTGCGGGTGCGAAAACTTCTGATGCACAGTTATGAGATCAACCGCCTTTACGGAAAGATTCAGCAGAAAGGGTTTACCCTGGTGCCTCTCAAGGTTTATTTTAAGGGGAGCCTGGTCAAAGTGGAAGTGGGCCTGGCGCGGGGCAAGAAGCTCTACGACAAACGGCAGGACATTGCGAAAAAAGATCAGAGGAGAGAGGCGGAGAAAGAGTTCAAGGTGAGAAATTTGGGGTGACGAGAAGTTTATAGCCATGCGTTTTTAGCAGTTTCACAAAGGCCTCATAGCCATTTTCTCCGTCAGCCGCAGTATATTTTTGAAAATCACTTTCTGCGAAAGGATCAAGGACAATATAATCCGTGCCAAGGAGATGTTCTTTGGAAGAATGCTGTATATCGTACAGGGCGTCCCTCTGAGACAGGAAAACGGTATAAAAAGAAGAGGCTGTCACGGAAGCAGCTTCGGGGATCAGCAGCAGATACCGTTCATAGCGTCTGGTGAACAGAGGCAGTCCAAGGAGCGGCAGCAGAGTAAGGGCGATAAATTGTTTTGACAGTCAGCCAGAGGGCTATCACAGCGGTATAAACAGCGGCGTCTTCTTTTACCATTAAGGTGAGAAAGGCGGCCAGGGCGGTGATGGGAACGTTTTGCCTGGCAATGCCGTAAAACAGCCAGAAAAGGAGGGGGGCCAGGAAGCAGTTTTCATGAAGATCATAGGCCGTGCCGCCTGAAAAGGCAGGATACAGCAAAAGGAGCAGGCAGAGAAACATCTGCTGCAAGTTGGAAAGACCGTGATGTTTTCCCAGCTTCCAGAGAGGAATGACAGAGGAGGCCAGCACTGCGGCCTGAAGGATCTGCAGAGTAGCGGGAGTGGGAAATAGGAGGTAAATAGGCAGCAGAAGATAGTAAATTGGGGATACGTGGACAGAGAAATGAGAAAGCAGCCCGTCCCGCTCCAGGGTTGTCATGGGAAGATCAGTCCTCTCGTCCAGACTGTTCCATCCATAAATCCCATAGAGAATCAGTGCCAACAGAATGAGGCAGCAGGCAAGAAAGACAGGCCAGGAAAAGGAGGCACGGAGAGAAGCGGCGGAGAGGACCAGGAAAATGGGGGCCATACTCAGCCGTTCTGCTTTTTTTAAGTCTGCAAAATGGGCGAGGAAAGAAAGGAGGAGTGTTACCAAAAAGGTCAGAAGGAGGACTCTGGGAAGAGACATCTGGGCCAGACCGTCCAGAGATTTAAGCATGCGTAGATGGCCAGGGAGAAGAACATATTCGAGAGTGGCGGCGGACAAAAAGATCGGAGGCAGTCAGGGAATCGTCAAAGAGGCAGATGGTCTGTTCCAACAGGCGGATCAAGTCGATTTCTTCTTTTTTTGTTTCTATCACCCCGCTGGATACTTTGGTGAGTTCAAAAAGATCGTCCACCAGATCTCGCATATATCCGGCTTTTTGATTCAGATAGAAAAGCTGTTTTTTTCCTTCTGGAGAGAGTGGTTCTTTCTGCAGAAGCTCACTGTAACCTAAAATGGCTGTGAGGGGGGTGCGCAGATCGTGGGAGACGTTAGGGATTAACTCCACCTTAAACCGCTCGCTGGTGACAGAGGGATCAGCTTAAGGAGAAACGGGCGATCATCCATCCTCAGAACTCACGGAGCAGGAGGATGACCGTGAAAACGGAGATAAAGTCTATTATGACGGAGGCGGGAAAAACGGTAAAGTTTCGGTATAAGAACAGGAGAGAGCCCGGCACAAGTACGATCAGATCCGGCCCCCAAAACGGCGATTTGGCGTAGAGGAGAAATCCTCTGGTGCAAATCCTGCATTGTCTGTTTCCATCCACACACTGGTCCAGTCGGCCTCTGTCTCGTCTGGCGGGGGCTGCACTTGGGGCGCAGACCGGCCATAAACCCAGAAGACGGGCAAGCAGCTCTTGCTGATAAAAAGGTTTCACCAGATAATCGTCGGCCCCGGCTTCCAGACCAAGGACCCGGTCCGAGCCTTCTGCTTTGGCCGACAGAATCAGAATGGGAATATTGCTTTTTTCCCGGATCCGCATGGTGGCGAGGAGGCCGCTGCAGCGGGGCATCATGACAATATTGAAGTCGTCGTCAGCGACTAAAATCTGATAGTTTTCCTGATGATTTTTCGTCATAAATGAATTCTCCCTGATGTAATCGGACCAAGTTCTTTTACAAAGGATGACTCCAGTATACCTCATAAAATGTGATACATCAAATCATAAATGAAAACGGTGCTTCCTGCCTGGAGAGAAATGATTGACAAGAGTTTCTTTGGAGGGATATAATATATTTATAAATAAAAAATACATAAAATATAGAAAAAAGAGGGGAGAACGATGAAAAAGAGCAGTATCCGAAAGAAGATCAGGGTCTGTCTGGTGACCACGGTTCTGGTCGCCTTGCTGCTGGTGGGAGGAGCCAGCGCCGCGCTCAGCTACCGGAGTACTGTCGCCACGGTGGATCAGATGATGAGCGAGACTGCCGTGCTGGCGGCAGAACGTATCGAGCAGGAGCTTGCGGCTTACAAAAATGTGGCCATGGATACCGGCTGTATTTCTCAGCTGTCCGACGATGAGGTGCCGCTGGAAGAAAAACGTTCTATTATTGATGAGAGGGTATCTGCCCACGGTTTTCAGAGGGGCAATATCATTGGGGCTGACGGGATCAGCCTTTTTGACGGAAAGGATTATTCCGACAGGGAATATGTCCGTCAGGCCATGCAGGGAAATGTTTATGTGTCAGAGCCGTTAATCAGCAAGATTACCGGAGAGCTGTCTATCATGGTGGCCGCGCCTCTCTATGAGGGAGGAAGCCGGGAGGGCGGCGTTGCGGGAGTGGTATACTTTGTGCCTCCGGAAACCTTTTTAAATGATATCGTGTCCTCGATCAAGGTGGGCAAAGACTGCCGGGCTTATATGATTAACAAGAACGGGGATACCATTGCCGACGTCACACTGGACACCATTACCACTCAGAATATTGAGAAAGAGGCCCAGAGCGACAGTTCTTTAAAAAGCCGGGCCTCTCACCATGAGGCCATGCGCCGGGGGGAGAATGGATTTGGAAGTGTCCGAACCTCTGAGGGCCCTTGTTATCTGGCCTATGCTCCCGTGGGAGGAACGGAAGGCTGGTCTGTGGCTGTGGAATCACCGAAGAAAAATTATCTGGCGGATACCTACTTCAGTATGCTCATCACTGTTTTGATTGTTGTGCTGTCCATACTGGCATCTGTCGTGGTGGCTGTGAGATTGTCCAGCAGTATCGGCAAACCTATGCAGGCCTGTGCAAAGCGGATGAAACAGATGGTACAGGGAGATCTTAAGTCTCCGGTTCCCCGGGTCAACACTGGGGATGAGACAGCAGAGCTTACAAAGGCCACGGCGGACATGGTGGAGGGGCTGAATATTATTATCAGCGATATCGGCTATCTGTTGACCGAGCTGGCCAACAAGAATTTTGACATTCAGTCCAGTAGACGAGATTCCTATGTGGGAGAGTTCCAGAGTATTTTGCTGACCATGCGCAATCTGAAGATGGCGCTGAGCGGTACCATACGTCAGATCGACATTTCCGCGAATCAGGTGTCCTCTGCCAGCGGTCAGGTGTCGAACGGCGCACAGAGTCTGAGCCAGGGCTCTGTGGAACAGGCCAGTGCCGTGGAGGAGCTGGCGGCTACCATCAATGAGATTTCCAACAATGCGAAAAAAACTGCAGAAGCGGCGGAGAAAGCAGGAGAGGCTGTGGGCCAGGCAGGGGCGCAGCTGGGAGTCAGCGTGGAGCATGTGAAAGAACTCAATGGAGCCATGGAGAAGATTTCCGGTTCCTCCGTGGAGATTTCTAAAATCATTGCCACCATTGAGGACATTGCATTCCAGACGAACATCCTGGCCCTGAACGCTGCTGTGGAGGCCGCCCGGGCAGGAACTGCCGGAAAAGGATTTGCAGTAGTGGCCGACGAGGTGCGCAACCTGGCACAAAAGTCTGATGAGGCCGCCAAGGCTACCAAGGAGCTGATCGAAGGCTCCATCGCTGCGGTCACTGCAGGAGGAACGGCGGTAAAACGGGTCACAGAGGCGTTGGAGCAGACCAGTGTCTATGCGGGAGGCGTGTCTGCTCAGATGGATGTGGTAGTCAGGGAAGTGGAGGATCAGAGAGAAGCCATCGTCCAGGTCACCGAGGGAATCGACCAGATATCCAATGTGGTGCAGACTAACAGCGCCACTGCCCAGGAGAGCGCAGCGGCCAGCGAAGAGCTGTCTGCGGAGGCTTCCGGTTTAAAACAACTGGTGGATGAATTTAAGCTGGCCAGAGGGTAGACCTGGGGGATGATGGAGGAAAGAGAAAGGGAGCTTAGAGGGGTATGAGGATCGGAACAGGATATGATGTTCACCGGCTGGCCGAGGGACGGGAGCTGATACTGGGCGGGGTGAGGGTTCCTTATGAGAAGGGGCTTTTGGGCCATTCAGATGCCGATGTGCTGCTTCATGCGGTGATGGATGCGCTTCTGGGAGCAGCGGCCCTGGGAGACATCGGCGGACATTTTCCAGATACAGATGAGGCCTATAAGGGAATCTCCAGCCTGAAGCTTTTGGAACAGGTGGGGAAGCTTTTAAAAAAACATCAGTATACTGTGGGGAATATCGATGCGACGGTAATTGCCCAGCGCCCGAAGCTTTCGCCTTACAGAGAGGAGATGCGAAAGAATATTGCGGCCGCACTTGGAATTTCTGTCTCCCAGGTAAGCGTAAAGGCCACCACGGAGGAGGGACTTGGATTTACCGGAAGAGAGGAAGGAATATCTGCCCAGGCGGCAGCGCTCCTTGAGTGATCAGCAAAAATTTTACCTGAATTCAGAAAACGGGCTTGACAAAATGTGAAAAACTGCATAGACTGAAAGAAGAGTGAGAAAGGCTGAGAAGGAAAGAGTAATTCCGAAGGGAGCATCAGAGAGGGGCCGCCATCGGCTGGAAGCGGACTTTGTGAAGATCGGAAGGAAGTGCATTCCGGAGCCGGCAGGGCGATGGCGTTGGCAGTAGTCCTGCACGGGTGATTCCCGTTATGAATCTGGAGTGAGGCGTGCCTCATCAGGCTGCCTTATAAAGAGTGGAACCGCGGAGTTTGGGGACTTCGTCTCTTTGGAGACGAGGTTCTTTTTTATGGGCAGGCCCGTGCAGAGGAAGTATGTCGCAGGTGCGCTGCACAGGTCATGCGGCGAGAGGGGGAAGTTTCATCTTCCCCGCTCAATTAATCAGGAGGGAAATGAATGAAGGTTTTTAATACGCTTACCAGAAAAAAAGAAGAGTTTGTTCCTTTGGAACCGGGGAAGGTGCGGATGTATGTCTGCGGTCCCACTGTTTACAATTTTATCCACATCGGGAATGCCCGTCCCATGATCGTCTTTGACACGGTGAGGAGGTATTTCGAGTACAAAGGTTATGACGTAAATTACGTTTCCAATTTCACTGACGTGGACGATAAGATCATCAATAAGGCCATTGAAGAAGGGGTGGATTCTTCTGTGATCTCCGAGCGTTATATTGCCGAGTGCAAAAAGGACATGGATGGCATGAATGTGAAATCGGCCACCACCCATCCGCTGGCGACGGAAGAGATTCACGGTATGATCGCTATGATTGAGAAGCTGATTGAAAAAGGCTACGCTTATGCTGCCAAAGACGGAACTGTGTACTACAGGACCAGGAAGTTTAAGGATTATGGGAAACTGTCCCACAAGAATCTGGAAGATCTGCAGGCTGGCCACCGGGAGATCAAGGTGGTGGGAGAGAAGGAGGACGAGCTGGATTTTGTGCTCTGGAAGCCGAAGAAGGAGGGGGAACCTTACTGGGAGTCTCCCTGGTGCGACGGGCGTCCCGGCTGGCATATTGAGTGCTCTGTCATGGCAAAGCATTATCTTGGAGATGAGATCGACATCCATGCCGGCGGTGAGGATTTGATTTTTCCTCATCACGAGAATGAGATTGCCCAGAGTGAAGCGGCCAATGACAAGCAGTTTTCTAAGTACTGGATGCACAATGCATTTTTGAATATTGACAACAGGAAGATGTCCAAGTCCCTGGGGAATTTCTTTACGGTGCGGGAGATCAGTGAGAAATATGACTTGCAGGTGCTGCGGTTCTTTATGCTGAGCGCCCATTACAGGAGCCCTCTTAATTTCAGCGCAGATCTGATGGAAGCCTCCAAAAACGGTCTGGTGCGGATTTTAACGGCAGTGGAACGGTTGGGCGAGCTTTTATCTAAGGCGGCAGACAGGGATATGACAGAGGAAGAAAAGGCAGTCCAGAGCCAGATGAAAGAGTTGGTGGCAAAGTATGAGGCCGCCATGGAAGATGATTTTAACACGGCGGACGCCATTTCGGCTGTGTTTGAGATGGTGAAGCTTGCCAATACTTCTGTGGATGAGAGGAGCAGCAAAGCCCTCGTAGAATCTGTGAAGGGCACAGTGGAGACTCTCTGTGACGTGCTGGGAATTATTACGGAAAAGAAAGAAGAGCTTTTAGACGCTGAGATCGAGGCGCTGATTGCAGAGCGGCAGCAGGCAAGGAAAGACAAAAATTTTGCCAGGGCCGATGAGATACGGGATACACTGGCGGAAAAAGGAATTCTTCTGAAAGATACAAGAGAAGGAGTCAAATGGACGAGGGCTTAAAGGCAGCCATGCCGGATATTCGCACTTATTCTCCTCTGACTCTGGCCTTTATCGGGGATGCCGTGTTTGGCCTTTATATCCGGACCATGGTGGTCCAAAGGGGCAATGCAGCTCCCGGAAAGCTTCATGAGGAATGCAGCCGACTGGTAAAGGCAAAAACCCAGGCCCGGATGATCCGCGGTATTCTGGAAGCGCTTTCAGAGGAGGAGACAAGTGTTTACAGGCGGGGACGGAACGCTCAGGCGCCCAGCCGGGCGAAGCATGCCACCATGTCGGAATATCGCCATGCCACAGGGCTGGAAGCTTTGTTTGGCTATCTGTACCTGACAGGACAGGAAGAGCGGATGAGAGAGCTGGTGAGCCTGTGTCTGGAAGCTTATGAAAGAGAAAAGACGGAAGACAAATCTGTGGAGACAGAAGGGACGACAGCCGGGGAGGAAAGGCTATGAGATATGAGGAATCTGTGATCGAGGGCCGCAATGCGGTGCTGGAAGCTTTGCGTTCAGGAAAAACCATTGACCGGCTGTTTCTTTTAAAAGGCTGTCAGGACGGGCCGTTACTGAGCATCGCCAGGATGGCCAGAAAGCAGGATACGCTGATTCAATATGTGCCGAAGACCCGTCTGGATCAGCTTTCTGACGGAGGAAAGCATCAGGGGGTTATTGCCTACGGGGCGGTCTATGCATATGCCTCCTTGGAGGACATGCTTGCCTTGGCGAAGGAAAAGGGGGAGCCGCCTTTTTTGTTTCTGCTTGACGGAATTGAGGATCCCCACAATCTGGGGGCCATTATCCGGACAGCCAATCTGGCGGGAGCCCACGGTGTGATTATTCCGAAACGGCGGGCGGCGGGTCTTACTGCAGTGGTGGCGAAGACCTCGGCAGGAGCTCTCAATTACACACCGGTGGCAAAGGTGACAAACCTGACGATGGTGATGGAGGAGCTGAAAAAAGAGGGCATGTGGTTTGTATGCGCCGATATGGACGGGGCCCTTATGTATGACCTTGATCTTAAGGGGCCGCTGGGGATCGTCATCGGAAATGAGGGGGAAGGGGTGAGCCGTCTGGTAAAGGAACGATGTGACATGACGGCAGCGATCCCTATGAAGGGGGACATCGACTCCCTCAACGCGTCAGTGGCGGCCGGAGTTCTGGCCTATGAGGCGGTACGCCAGAGGATGGATAGATAAAAACAGGAAAATAGCAGAAGGGCAGAGCCGGGGACTTTTCGGAGACGATCCCCGGCTCTGTCGTATTTACATATAGATCTCTGTACGCGTCGTTCCAGTGCCTTGCCCATGGGAAAAACTGGATGTATGCGGAGAGAGGACAACGCTAGCCGGCTGATGTCTGCAGTTGTCTTGATTTGTCATAGTTATAAAACAATACAAATTTATTAATCATACTACCAAAAAACAAAACATGACAAGATAAATTATGAATAAATATTGACATCATATGCAAAATGGGGTATAAAGGAACTAGAATATAGGAAGAAAACATACAAGTGAACCAAAAAAACATACAAATTTAAAGAGAGGAAGGTGAAAAAACATACAAATTGTTCTTGTTTGTTCAGAAGAAAGGTATTAAAATAGAAAGAAAATAGAAAGAGACAGAGGGACAATGGCAAAATACCAGACCGTGGCAGAATGGATCAGGAAGAATATTGCAGAGGGGAGCTTTGCTCCCGGACAGAGGCTTCCCTCAGAACAGAAGCTCCAGGAGCAGTTTCGGGTGAGCCGGCAGACCATCAGGAAAGCGTTTTCGGTGCTGGAGGCAGCAGGAGTCCTGCGCAGCCGTCAGGGGAGCGGGACTTTTGTGGTGGATCTTGAGGAGGAAGAGCAGAAGAAGAGCAGGCGTATCGCTGTAGTTACCACCTATGTGGACAATTACATTTTTCCGGGGATTATCGGGGGGATTGAGAGTACCCTTTCAGAGTATGGTTTTCAGGTACAGATTGCTTTTACCGGCAATAAGCTCTGGCGTGAGGCTGCAGTCCTTAAGGATCTTTTGTCCCAGGAACTGAGAGGGCTGATCATTGAGACAACGAAAAGCGCCCTTCCGAATCCGAATCTTTCCCTGTACCGGGAGCTCAAAAGCCGGGGAATTCCCATTGTTTTTTTAAACAGCCGCTATCCGGAGCTTGGAGCGTGTCCGATGGTCTCTCTGGAGGATGAGATGGCCGGGTATCTGGCGGCAGAATATCTGACGGCCAGAGGCCACAGAAGGCTTGGCGGACTGTTTAAGTCTGATGACGGCCAGGGAATCCGGCGTTATCATGGATTTATGAAAGGGTTGTGGGAGGCCGGGATTTATGACCGGGAAAGGAGTATGGTATGGTTTGACACGGAGGATGCCCTGGATTTTTCTGGAATGGAAAAAAAGCTTGTGGAGCGTCTTGGAGCCTGCAGCGGCATCCTCTGTTATAATGACAGTGCTGCTCTTGAGGTCATGGAGTTGTTTAAACGGAATGGGATTTCGGTGCCGAAAGATGTATCTATTGTGAGTGTAGACGACACGGAACTGGCTCTTCTCGGAGATGTGGGGCTGACATCCATTTCTCATCCGAAGGGAAAATTGGGGGAGAAGGCAGCACAAGTACTGTTGTCCATGATTCGGAGTGGCCTTCCGGAGACGGATTATGAATTTGAGGCCTGCTTGACGGAGCGGGATTCTGTAAAGAAGCTTTGATGAAGGGCGTATGACCATATGGGGACTCATTTTGGGGATTTAGGGACATTGAGACAGTGCATCCCATCATCTCGGAGGGAAAGATCGGGATCCAGGTTTCGTTTTTTTGAACAGAAATGGCAGTTGCAAAATAAGGGAAAGGATAAGAAAGACTATGGGAAATGTGAAGGACATGATCGAAAAAGGAGAAACATCTCTGGGAATGGAGCTGGGCTCCACAAGGATCAAGGCGGTGCTGATCGGAGAGGATCATCAGGTGATCGCTTCTGGGAGCTATGACTGGGAAAATAAGCTGGAGAACGGGATCTGGACTTATTCTCTGGAGGAGGTCTGGGCGGGGGTTCAGGGCAGCTACCGGGCTTTAAAGAAAGATGTGAAAGAGCAGTATGGTTTGGAGATTACGTCCATTGGCTCTATGGGATTTAGCGCAATGATGCATGGATATCTGGCTTTTGACAGGGAAGGAGAGCTTCTGGTGCCCTTCCGTACCTGGAGAAATACCATTACCGGGCAGGCATCAGCAGAGCTCACAGAGTTGTTCCAGTACAACATTCCTCAAAGGTGGAGTATCGCCCATCTGTATCAGGCAGTCTTAAATGGGGAGGATCATCTTTCGAAGCTTGTACACATGACAACTCTGGCAGGCTATGTTCACTGGAAGCTGACTGGGAGAAAGGTTCTGGGAGTGGGGGAAGCTTCCGGTATGTTTCCCATTGACACGGAAACGAAGAAATTCAATGAGCGGATGATCCGCCAGTTTGAGGAACAGGTTGCAGACAAAGGATATCCCTGGAAGCTTTCTGAGATTCTTCCGGAGGTCCTCACTGCAGGCGAACAGGCCGGAGCGTTGACTGAGGAGGGAGCAAAACTTTTGGATCCTTCCGGTTCTCTGAAAGCCGGCATTCCTTTCTGCCCGCCGGAGGGTGACGCGGGGACAGGCATGACGGCCACAAACAGTGTAAGGAAGCGCACGGGGAATGTTTCTGCAGGTACGTCTGTCTTTGCCATGATCGTACTGGAAAAGGAATTGGCAAAGGTACATCCGGAGATTGATCTGGTCACGACTCCCGACGGCAGCCTGGTGGGCATGGTTCACTGCAACAACTGTACGTCTGACCTGAATGCGTGGGTGAATCTGTTCCGGGAGTTTTCTGAGGCTGTTGGCGCAGAGATATCCATGGACAAACTCTTCGCCACTCTATACAACAAAGCTCTTGAAGGTGATCCGGACTGCGGCGGCCTGCTGGCTTACAATTATTTCTCTGGAGAGCATCTGACTGGATTTGAGGAAGGACGGCCTCTTTTTGTGAGAACGCCGGATGCGAAATTCAATCTGGCCAACTTTATGAGGATCCATCTGATGACGTCACTTGGGGCTCTTAAGACGGGGCTGGACCTTCTTTTCAGGGAGGAAAACGTCCAGGCAGACGAGATCCTGGGGCATGGCGGCCTCTTTAAAACAAAGGGAGTCGGGCAGAAACTTTTGGCGGCGGCTGTGAATGCTCCGGTCTCTGTCATGGAAACGGCAGGAGAGGGCGGCGCCTGGGGCGCAGCGCTTCTGGCAGCTTACATGAAGAATCAGGCGGAGGATGAGAACCTTGGCAGCTATCTGGCAGATAAGGTATTTGCCGGCGCAAAAGCCGAGAGGGTATCGCCGGATCCGGAAGATGTAAAAGGCTTTGATGCTTTTATCAAGCAGTATGACAGGGGACTTCCCATTGAGCGGGCTGCTGTGGATTTTCTGCAGTAAAAATCAGCAGCACAAACGAAAAGCAGTTTCACTTCTTCACAATGACACCATGCGCAGTCTTGCTCACACTCTTGCCGATGCTGAGCATGCAGGCATCAAAGTCCAGATCGGACCAGTCCAGGGCGATCAGCTTCCTGCGCCGGCAGCCGGAGAAGGAAGCCATGATAAAGAATAAAAACAGAATGGTTTATAATATGCTTAACAAGAGAGCCAAAAGCTAGAATACGAGAGAGTTTCAAATTTTTTATAAACTTGAAACTCTCTCATTAGGTACAGAAAGTGGATATTGTTTTCAACTTTGTGGGTGAACTCAATTTCCTTTCTGCCACGCAACCGAAACGGCAAGGCGCATAGGAACTCAAAAAGACGGTACAGCCCTTGTAATCGGGGCTATACCGCCTA
>JAAWBT010000020.1 GCA_022792835.1 Lachnospiraceae bacterium
CGGTACTGTAAGACCAAGGGGATCAATTTCAGTGACATCGGAAAGTCAGAATACGAGGAAAAGGTGATCTCCAAATACGGTTTTCTGGAGTGGAATGCCGTTTTGGCGGCCATCGGCCACGGCGGCTTAAAGGAAGGCCAGGTGGTCAACAAGCTCCTGGAAGTATATAAGAAAAGTAATCCGGATACGGCGCTGACCGACGAGAAGGTGCTTAAGGATACGGTATCCAAAGAAAAGCGTTCTCCGGAAAAAGGCGGAAGCGGAATCGTGGTGAGAGGAGTCCACGACCTGGCTGTGCGTTTTTCACGCTGCTGCAGCCCGGTACCCGGTGATGAGATCGTAGGGTTTGTAACCAGAGGACGGGGGATTTCCATTCACCGTACAGACTGCATCAATATCATCAATCTTCCGGAGGAGGAGAGAGAGCGGCTCATGGATGCGGAATGGCAGCTTCCGGAAGGCAAGGAGTGCAGGGAGACATACTCTACGGAGATTAAGATTTATGCACAAAACCGAATCGGTATGTGTGTGGATATCTCCAGGGTGTTTACGGAGCGGCAGATAGACATTACCTCCATGGTGATACGCACCAGCAAACAGGGGATGGCCACAGTAATCATGGGCTTTGACATCCACGGAGTGGAGGAACTGAACAGCCTGGTGGAGAAGCTCAGACAGATTGAGAACGTACTGGATATTGAAAGAACGGTAGGGTGAGATGAAGAGAATAGAGTTGGAAGGCATGGTGCTGGGGATGCTCGGCACCAACTGCTATTTTATTGTAAATACGGAGACAGAAGAGATCGTTATTGTAGACCCGGCGGACGAGGCGGATGTGATTAAAAACTGGTGTCTGAACCATCAGAAAAAACCGGTGGCGATCCTCTTGACCCATGGGCATTATGACCATATCCTGGCGGCAGAGGCAGTCAGAGAGGCTTTTTCTGTCAAAATTTATGCGGCGGAGACGGAGAAGGAGCTTCTGGAAAATGCCTCTTATAATTTGTCGGCCATGTGGAGCAGGCCGGTGACCTTACGGGCGGACGAATTTGTAAAGGACGGAGAGAGGCTTCACCTGGCCGGAACGGAGATTGAGGTGATCGCCACGCCCGGCCACACGGCAGGAGGAGTCTGCTATTACATCAAAGAGGCAGGAACGCTCCTCAGCGGAGACACCCTGTTTGCCGGCTCCTATGGGCGGACGGATTTTCCCACTTCCTCCATGGCGGCGCTGGCCAGATCTGTCAGAGAACGACTGTTTAGGCTGCCAGAGGAAACGGCAGTGTATCCGGGCCACGGGGAGAGCACGTCCATTGGGTATGAGAAACGGTATAACCCTCTGAGCGGGGGGGCCTGAATGGCGGCCCCCTACAAGACAGTCCGAATCCAAAACAGAAGATATCTGGGGAATAAATATAAGCTGCTGCCTTTGATCACAAAGGTGGTGAGAGAAGAGTGCGAAAGAGTCCACACGGTGGCAGATATCTTTGCGGGGACCGGAGCAGTGGCCTCGGCTTTTACGGATAAAAAACTGATCACCAACGATAATTTATACAGCAATTATATCTGTCATGAAGCCTGGTTTGGCGGGGAATCTTATTCGGAGGACAAGATTATTGACCTGATCACGGCATATAATTCCAGAAAGGTCCGTGAGGACAATTATATGAGCAGGAATTTCGCGGATACCTACTTTTCGCTGGAGGACTGCAGGAAGATCGGATGGATCCGGGAAGATATTGAAGAGAAATACAGGAAGGGAGAGCTCACCGGCCGGGAACGGGCATTGCTCATCACTTCCCTTCTTTATGGAATGGATAAAATCGCCAATACCTGCGGCCATTATGATGCTTACCGGCAGGGCGCTGCTTTTGAGAGACATCTGGAGCTGGCAGTGCCAAAGCCAGAAGGGGATTTGAATGCCCACAATGTGTGTTATCACATGGATGCCAATGAACTTGCAGAGCATCTGGAGGCAGACCTGATCTATCTTGACCCGCCCTACAATTCCAGACAATACTGCGATGCCTACCATCTCTTGGAGAATGTGGCCAGGTGGGACAGGCCAAAGGTCCTGGGGGCGGCAAAAAAGATGGACCGGACAGACTTAAAAAGTGATTACTGTACCCAGAGGGCGAAGGCGGCTCTGGAGCGTCTGGTGGATACTGTTCATGGAAGATACATCCTTCTCTCTTACAATAATATGGCGGAAAAGGGAAATGACCGCTCCAACGCAAAGATCACAGATGAGGAGATCTTACGGATTCTCCGAAAAAAGGGGACAGTGAAGGTATTTGAGGAGGATTACAGGGCTTTTTCTGCCGGAAAATCGGAAATCCGGGGCCATAAAGAGCGGCTGTTCTTATGCACATGCCGGGAGAGCGGGAAAGCGGTGATTCCTTCTGCCTTAAATTATACGGGAGGAAAATATAAGCTTCTGCCTCAGCTTCTGCCTTTATTCCCAGAGCAGATCGACCAGGCTGTGGATCTGTTCTGCGGCGGCTGTAATGTGGGAATCAACTTAGACTGCGAAAGGGTCTGGTTCAACGATTCCAATGAGGCTTTGACGGGCCTTCTCAAGACCTTTCAAAAACTGCCGAAGGAAGAAATCTTTGGATGGCTCTTTGAGCAGATCAAAAGCTATGGGCTTTCTCTGACCTGTGAATATGGGTATGGATATTACGGATGCGAGAGCGGAGCAGGTCTTGGCGCTTTCAACCGGGCGGCTTACTATAGACTGCGGGCGGATTTTAACAGGAAGACAGAAAAGGATGCCGCATATTATCTGATGTTGTATCTGCTGATCGTCTATTCCTTCAATAACCAGATCCGGTTTAATAAAAAAGGGGCCTTTAACCTGCCGGTGGGAAAGCGGGATTTTAATCTGCGGATGCAGAAAAAACTGGGGGCATTTCTGGATCGGCTGAAAAACGGCGATTACCAGTTTATGAACCAGGACTTCCGCCAATTCTCCCTGGACGGATTTACGAAGGACAGCTTTTTTTATGTGGATCCCCCTTATCTGATCACCTGTGCCGCTTACAATGAACAGACCGGCTGGACGGAGCAGGATGAGCGGGATTTGCTGGCCTTTCTGGAGGAACTCCATGGGCGGGGAATCCGGTTCGCCCTGTCCAATGTACTGGAGAGCAAGGGGAAGAAAAACAGGATCCTGGAAGCGTGGATTGGGAAAAATGAGCAGTTTCGGGCGATTCCTCTGTCTTACGACTATTCCAACAGCAATTACCACACCAGACGGGACGGGGTGACCAGGGAGATTCTGGTGACAAATTACAGGTCAGACCCGGCGAAAGAGGCGGAGAAGGGCTCTTAAGATTAGGAGAAGAAGATGCAGGATAAGGCGGTGGGAGAGTCATGATCTATCTGAAATTAAGTGAGGAAAATTTTGAATACGATGTGCGGGGGCTAGTGACTTCCTTCTATCCGGGGACAGAGATCGTCCTGGGAGAAGCGAAACAGCTTTTGCCGGGAGATAAGTGCCTGGAAGTAGAGTACGGAGAAGGGGAAATCCGGGTGAGGCTTTTTTTCTGTCAGAAAGAAACGGAGCTTTCCCAAAATGGCGGGGAGGGGCAGCAGGTTCAGGAGGCGTTCGCGCCGGCAGACACTTCTGACAGGAAGACGGCGAAATCCATCTTAAAGCGTCTGGTCTATCAGTTACTCTCAAAAGATACGGGGAAGAAACTGCCCTGGGGGACACTGACCGGCATCCGACCCACCAAGATCCCCATGGCCATGTTGGAAGAAGGCGTCTTGGAGGCAGAGATTACTTCTCATATGAAGGAAACCTATCTGACCAGCCAGGAGAAGATTGATCTGAGTATTGAGATTGCAAAGCGGGAGCGAGAAGTGCTTCGGAATATTGATTACAGAGACGGCTACAGTCTTTATATCGGGATTCCCTTCTGTCCCACCACCTGTCTGTACTGTTCCTTTACCTCTTATCCGATCGCCAAATGGGAGCCCCGGCTGGAAGAGTATCTGGCCGCATTATTCCGGGAGATTGATTATATCAGAGAAGCCTTTGCCGGGAAAAAATTAAATACAGTCTATATCGGCGGCGGTACGCCGACGACTCTCACGGCGGACCGGCTGGGGCGGCTGCTTGGAAAAGTGGAGGAGAGTTTTGATCTCACTGATCTGCAGGAATGGACCGTGGAGGCCGGAAGGCCTGACAGTGTGACAGAGGAAAAGCTTCGGGTTATAAAAAACTATCCTGTTTCCCGGATCTCCATCAATCCACAGACCATGAAGGCAGAGACCTTAAAGCTTATTGGCAGAAAGCATTCTCCAGAGCAGATCGAAGAGGCTTATGCCCTGGCCCGGTCCGTGGGCTTTGACAACATCAATATGGACTTGATCCTGGGGCTTCCGGAAGAAACAGCTGACGATGTCCTAAATACCATGGAGAAGCTTTCCGCCATGGCTCCGGACAGCATAACGGTCCATTCTCTGGCGGTGAAGCGGGCGGCCAGACTCAACACCATGAAGGAGCAGTACGCCCATCTGAAATTTGAGAATACCGGGGAGATGATGGATGTAACGTCCCATTACTGCCGCAGGCTGGGCTTAGACCCTTATTATCTTTACCGGCAGAAAAATATGGCCGGGAATTTTGAAAACGTGGGCTATGCAAAACCTGGAAAAGAGGGAATCTATAACATCCTGATTATGGAGGAGAAACAGACCATAATAGCTTGTGGTGCAGGCAGTATCTCCAAAAGAGTGTACCCGGACGGACGCATTGAGAGATGTGAAAATGTCAAGGATGTTTCCCAGTATATCGAGAGAATTGGGGAAATGATTGAGCGCAAAAGGCAGCTTTTATAGCATTGTTCGGCATAACATGCCATCGTTCTTTTAGTCAGATCAGCGCAGCGGCGGAAAAAGGCCATCCTCTACTGATAGAGAATAGCCTTTTTCCGTTTGTTTTTCTAAAATCCTTATCTTGTGGGCATCTGGAAGTCCGAAAGCGCCTTGTTCAGATAGTCGTTAAAAGGTTTCATAATCCGGAAAAGCTCTGCCGCCTTTGGGACAAAAGCTTCGGCATCGTTTAATTCTTCATCTTTTAGGGGATATTCCAGATACCAACTCTTAAATTTCAGATATTCTGCCTGCGGATGTTCTTTCTCATAGCCCGCGGGAACCTTCTTTAATGCCGTTCCCTGTACAGTGAAATATTTTTCAAACTCCGGCTCATGTATCATCTTTTCCCATTCTCCGCCGTTCTGGGCAATGTAATTCCGTATCATCGCCGTTGCATCCTTAAACATATCTGCGAACAGGCCGCCGCCTAAAAAGGATTGATTGCCGGGTTTTATCATAAGATAATATCCGACAGGGACAGGCAGCTTACCCTTAGAAGAGATATGGGCGCGGAACGCAGGATTATAGGGGGATTTGTCATGGCTGAAGCGGGTATCCCTCACAATCTTAAAGGTAAGGTCTTTCGGCTTGTTATGTAAAATGCTGCTGTCAAAGGTTCCGATTTCCAGAATCAAAGCCTGTAATAGACCTTCAAACTCAGCAGTTGCTTTTTTGTAATCTTCCTTATTGGCATGATACCATTCCCGGTTGTTATTCATGCTCAGCGCGGATAAGTAATTGACAATTACCTGTGTATTCATAAATCGGTCCTCTCCTTTATGATTTCTTGACAATGGAAAGCAGCGTGGAATCTAAAAATTCCTGTATCAGATGCTTCGTGCGTTCAGGAGATTGATAGGGCTTACAAAAGGAAAAATATTGTGACAGATCGTCAATATCTTCCATGGCATGTTTCACATCCAGAATCGTTTGAACAGGAATTTCGTTGGCGGCAGTGTAATCCAGTTGCAGCGGGTTTATTCGATGGTTTTGGATTGCATAATTCACTCTGTCTTTACACTTGCATCTGCCGCCTCCATATTCTCCACAATATTGTCCAAGAAAGTCGGCCATTTTTTGGCGTATGCGGGAAAGCCGTTTGCGATACGCTTCTGGGGTCATTTCCAGAATGTCCCCGGCAATGCGGCTGTCAATCTTAAACATTGTACCCAATATGAA
>JAAWBT010000021.1 GCA_022792835.1 Lachnospiraceae bacterium
GCGGATATTGGTATCGCTATGGGGGCAATGGGTTCCGATGCAGCAATCGAAGCGGCGGATATTGTCTTGATGGATGACGATCCGATTAAGATTGCAAAAGCAATCAAAATTTCAAGGAAGTGTCTGCGGATTGTTTATCAGAATATTACGATGGCGCTTGTTGTGAAATTTGCCTGTCTTGCATTAGGAGCTGTGGGCATTGCGAATATGTATCTGGCAATTTTTGCAGATGTGGGTGTTATGATTCTTGCTGTGCTGAACGCAATCCGCTGCCTGTTTGTGAAAAAGCTGTAAGAAAGGTGGGGTTCCTTTTGGTGAATATCAGGACAGTCAATATTATGTAGGACTTAAAGAAAGCGATCTGTACATTTTAACGGAGTTTTTCAAGGTGCTGGGGAACCCTGTCCGTATTCGCATCCTGCTTCTTTTAATAGAGCAGGATGCGAATGTCAGTGATCTGGCAGAGCAGCTTGGAATGACTCAGTCTGCGGTGTCGCACCAGTTGAATTTGCTGAAATCAAATAAAATGGTAAGACGGCGCAGGGACGGAAAAATGATTTTTTATTATCTACTTGACGGGCAGCATGCCACTTCCTTCTTTCTGATTTTGAAAAGCTTGACTAAAAAGGGAGGGAGGCTATTTAATACCAAAACATGATAGAGTTACGCAGTTAAAGTATAAGGGGGACTTGACAAAAATGATTTAGTGGAATATGCTTATGATAGACAGAATAAGTCTGTCCATTTTTGTTACCACAAAATAGAAGACATGTCTTTCGCATTATGTTGTGGCGAGGAAGATATGCCTTTTTCTGTTTCTTTACTTTTTTAAATAATCTGGAAGCATTGGATATTGGTGTTTTGAAGTTGGAGTGTAAATTTCTCCGCGATGCTTGTATTGAAAACAATAGAGGGCATATCGTCATTGAAGAAGGGATATATATGGCGGAGATGCCTTGGAGTTATGGCTTGCTGTGAGGAGGTGGAAACAGAAACTCAGCTTGCTGTTGTTTGATGATTGCAATAACAAAAAAATAAACATCTAAATGGATGGAGGAAAAGTGTGATGTTAAAAAACATAAAAGTGAAAAAAAGCTTGTTACTTGGCTATGGTATCACCATCGGGGTTTCCCTGCTTCTGATCATTATCAGCCTATTCATGATGGTCAATATCAAAAGCAACTACAATAGGCTGCTTGATAAGGATGCCGAGGCAAATCAGTACATTTTGTACTGCCGGATTAACTCACTGCTGACCGGACGAAACATCCGTGATGCCTATCTTGTTCCCGGTTCTGAAGCGAACGAAGAGCTGCTTCAAGCTGCGGAAAAAGCACAGGAGAACTTATTTGCCTATATGGAATTGCTGAAGGAGAATTTCCCATCCCGACTGGACCACAGTATATTGGATGAGTATATTGCAGTAACAACCAGTTGGGCCGATACGAATCCGCAGCTTATTGAGTGGTATCGCCAATATGTCAAAACTGGAGATGAATCGTATCTCCAGAAGGGTATTCAGTTTATCTATGAAACGGATACACCTGATCAGGAGAAGATGGCCGCAGCCGCAACGGCCTTGGATAATTATTTAGTTCAGTCTATGGCGGACGAGCGCGAGCGTATTGAATTTGAGATCATTGTTATCATTGGTATTGTTGCTGTAGCCACGGCTATCGCCACTATTGCAGTCATTGCACTGGGACTTATGATTATCAAGACGATTACCATTCCTGTTGCTCAAGTTCAAACTGCATTGGTCGGATTCTCACAGGGCAATTTGGACATTCCTGTTGACTACCAGAGTAAGAACGAACTGGGGGTGATGTGCGATGCCCTGCGCAGCAGCCAAGCAATTCTTTCTGGAGTCATTCAGGATGAAGCCTATCTGCTGGAGGAGATGGCAGAGGGGAATTTTGATGTGCACAGCAAGGACGCCTCTATGTATGTGGGTGCGTTGGAAACCGCCATTAAATCTATCAGAGGAATCAATCATCAGCTCAGCGATGCGCTTTTACAAATCGCTCAAGGCACAGACCAAGTTTCCTCTAGTGCGGATCAAGTGTCAACCGGCGCTCAGTCGTTGGCTCAGGGTGCGACCGAGCAGGCCAGCACACTTCAGGAATTGACATCAACGATTACGGAAATTTCTGAAGCCTCACAGCAGACAGATCTTGCTGCCAAAGATGCAAAAACCAGTGTTGAAGCAGCAGGTGTTCAGGTAGACAAAATGAATCAACAGGTAGATGTTTTGAATCAGGCGATGAATAAAATTGCACTTTCTTCTCAGGAAATGAGCAAAATCATCAAGACTATCGAGGATATTGCGTTCCAGACCAATATCCTGGCGCTGAACGCCGCAGTTGAAGCTGCTCGCGCTGGCAGCGCTGGGAAGGGCTTTGCGGTAGTGGCAGATGAGGTGCGTAGCCTGGCAGCTAAATCGGATGAATCAGCCAAAGCAACTAAGGAGCTGATTGATGATGCTATCAGATCAGTTCAGGATGGGAGTGATATTGTCGAACAGGTTACTCAGGCTCTAGTTGAGTGTAAGGGATTAACTGACGAGGTTGTGAAGCGGGTGGATGTGGTTACTGATGGCGTTGAAGTTCAAACCGCTTCTATTAAACAAGTGACAGAAGGGATTGACCAGCTTTCTTCTGTGGTTCAAACAAACTCTGCGACAAGTGAAGAGTCTGCGGCGGCAAGCGAGGAACTTGCCAGCCAAGCCACCACTATGAAAAATCTGGTTGGACGTTTTCATCTTCGTCGTACAGATGGCAGCATCCAATAGGCACTGTTGCTTATGATAGAGATGTTGTTGCTGCCTGAACAGAAAACTGCTGTTTTTATTCAGGCTGGCCGCGATGAGGAAAAACAGGAAGTAGAAAAGCAGAAACGTCCAGCGTATGGACATAGAAAAGCTCCACGAGCGCGGTGGCAGGGGTAAATACTGTCTTGCAGGGATATATGCCAGGAGCATGACTGGGAGATGAAAAGTTCCAGCACCGGATACAGGAAGAATCGCTCATCCGTCAGATTTTTGGTGAATTCACGGAAAGTCTGACGGATGAGGTTTTTTTGCCGTCTGCCGTATGGATTATGGAGCTGATGGCAGTAATGTTCTGCATACAGGATTTCCCGGAAATGCAGACAGACATAAAAAAGTTTGAAAAATCATAAAATTACCCCTTGCCAAATAAGTACGGTTGTGGTAAGATACTATTCGTCAGGTTACCAGCCGGACGGCAGAGCTCCAAGGAGTTTTGAAATCTTATAAGGCTCCATGGTCAAGCGGTTAAGACACCGCCCTTTCACGGCGGTAACAGGGGTTCAAATCCCCTTGGAGTCATTTAACAATTTTATATGGCGACATAGCCAAGTGGTAAGGCAAAGGTCTGCAACACCTCTATCGCCGGTTCAAATCCGGCTGTCGCCTCTTAAAAATCCGGAAACATTACGTTTCCGGATTTTTTGCTGCGGTACAGATCCTAATGTTCAAAAGGGAAGAGGAACTGTGACAGACCAAACTCATTGCGCATCTGGATAAATTCTTTCTGGACAGCTTCCGTTATGGGAACGCCTTTGTCTTTGCGGTACATCCAGGTTTCGTATTCTTTTTCTCCTGCCGTATAGATGCGGGGCTGTCCCGGGGCTTTTTCGGAAGCACGAAGTTCCCGGAGGATATCGCCGCAAGTCTTTTTGAAGACTTTGGCACCCAGGAAGGCTTCTGTATCAATGGCGACGAAGAAATGACCCAGGTGATAAGGGCGGACCTTTCCATTTTCATCTTTGCCGTCCAGAGCTTTTAAGAAAATGCCGGACTGGAGGGCAGCAGAGAGAATTTCCACGACAGTGGCATAGCCATAACCCTTGTAGCCGGCGAACAATTCGCCGAGCCCTCCAAGGGGGGCCAGGGCTGCCTTCTGGCTCCGGATATCCTTTAAAATTTGTTCACTGTCAGTCAGTTCCGCGCCGTCTCTTCCGATTACCATGCCTGCCGGGACGTCATGCCCGATGCGGGCGTAATATTCAATCTTTCCATTCTGAATAATGGAAGTGGCACAGTCTAACACAAAAGGAAAGTCCTCGTCAGTGGGAATACCGAAGGTCAGAGGGTTGGTGCCGAGCATATTTTCTACGCCGAAGGTGGGCGCGATGGACGGGCGGGCATTGGTTCCGGTGATACCGATCATATTTTCTTTTGTCGCCATGGTCGCCCAGTATCCGGCGATGCCGTAATGAGAAGAATTCCGGACAGCCACCATGCCCATGCCGTATTTGCGGGCTTTCTCAATGCACATATCCATGGCCTTTTTGCTGGCCACCATACCCATACCGTCGTTGGCATCGAGGACTGCGGTGGTGGGGGTTTCTTTTAAAAGATCAATGTTTGTGACAGGGTTCAAAATCCCTGCCTGGATGCGGTCCACGTAAATCGGCTTAAAGCGGTTGCAGCCGTGACTTTCGATGCCTCGGCGGTCACTTTCCAGCAGGACATCAGAGCAAAGCCTGGCTTCTTCTTCGGGCAGTCCCAGCTTTACAAAGACGGCGGTCATAAAATCATCTGCCAATTGCCACGGGATATAGGGTCTTGTGTCTTTTTCCATAAAAATACCTCCGGTTTGTCTGAGAATGAGTTTATCGTATGGGAAAGCTGGAGGATTTTCCTATACGATAAAAAGCAATGTAAAGAAACACCTTGCGGTGTCTTACATTGCATCTCCGGCTCTCATGTTTATGAAGTTAAATTTATGATAGCATTGAAAAAATAATCTGTCAAGTTTGTATTTCTTGAAATGGATATTGAAAAAAGAAGGACAATATGTTAAACTCAAGTTAATAGAGGTATGCTGAGACGAGGAGAGCGTAGAAAATGATAACAGAAATGTTATTGACAGTTTCTATACTCTTTTTTATCGTATCGGAAACGCCTGGCGGATAGCTGCGGGAGGATTTTATGAATGCTGATTTTTATAAACTGCTGGAAGACAATCCGGTGATTGCCGCGGTCAAGGATGAGAAGGGGCTTAAGGCCTGCTGTCTGAACCAGGATATCCGGATGATCTTTGTTTTATATGGAAATATATGCAATATCCGTCAGACTGTGGAACGGCTGAAACAAGCAGGAAAGACAGTTTTGGTCCATGTGGATCTGATCGAAGGCCTGAGTGGAAAAGAAATCATAGTGGATTTTATCCGGACCCACACGGAGGCAGACGGAATCATTTCCACGAAGCCGGCTTTGGTCAGAAAAGCCGGAGAATGCGGCCTCAGCACAGTTCTGAGGGTGTTTATTCTGGATTCCATGTCTTTTCAGAATGTGCCCAGGCAGATTGGGGCCGCGGAGCCGGATATGCTGGAAATGCTGCCGGGGGTTATGCCGAAGATCATACGGAATGTAAAACGGATGGTAAAGATTCCAGTGATTGCCGGGGGGTTGATCTCGGATAAAGAAGATGTCATAGAAGCTTTGTCCGCGGGGGCGATTTCTGTATCCACCACCAATCCGGACGTATGGGAGATGTAGCGGAAAAAAGATATAGGGACAGAGGGAAAGCAGAGGAGGAGATATCATGTCAAAGTATGTGATGGCTTTGGATTCGGGGACGACCAGCAACAGGTGCATTCTGTTTAACGAGAAAGGGGAAATGTGCAGCGTTGCCCAAAAGGAGTTTACGCAGTTTTTTCCGAAACCAGGCTGGGTGGAGCATGACGCGGAGGAAATCTGGTCCACTCAGCTTGAAGTTGCAGTGAAGGCGATGGAAAACATCAATGCGGCGGCAGCGGATATTGCAGCGATCGGAATCACCAATCAGCGGGAAACGGCCATCGTGTGGAATAAAATGACAGGAGTGCCTGTGTATCACGCGATTGTGTGGCAGTGCCGACGAACGTCAGAGTACTGCGACAGTCTGAAGGAGAAAGGCTTGGTGGACGTCTACCAGAAAAAGACAGGACTGGTCATCGACGCGTATTTTTCTGCCACAAAAATTAAATGGATTCTGGATCATGTGGAAGGAGCCAGGGAACAGGCAGAGCGGGGAGAGCTTTTATTTGGAACCGTAGAGACCTGGCTGATCTGGAAACTGACCAAAGGAAAAGTCCATGTGACGGATTATTCCAATGCCTCCCGCACCATGCTGTTCAACATCCGTACCCTGGAGTGGGATAAGGAAATCCTAGAGGAACTTGGGATACCTGAGGGCATGCTTCCGCAGGTAAAACCTTCCAGCTGTTGTTATGGAGAGTGCGATCCACAGTTTTTCGGCGGTCCGATTCCCATCGGGGGCGCTGCGGGAGATCAGCAGGCGGCCCTTTTCGGCCAGGCGTGCTTCCGGGCAGGAGAGGCAAAAAACACATATGGGACAGGCGGTTTTTTGTTGATGAATACAGGAGAAACGCCGATCTACTCAAGGAACGGCCTGGTGACGACCATTGCATGGGGGCTGGATGGAAAAGTGACTTATGCCCTGGAAGGCTCCGTTTTCGTGGCAGGGGCGGCCATTCAGTGGCTTCGGGATGAGATGCGGTTCATTGACTCTGCCATTGACTCTGAATATATGGCAAAGAAAGTGGAGGATACCGGAGGCTGTTATGTAGTGCCAGCTTTTACAGGATTGGGGGCGCCCCACTGGGATCAGTATGCGAGAGGGACGATTGTGGGGATCACCCGTGGAGTTAATAAGTACCATATTGTCCGGGCGACCCTGGAATCCATCTGTTATCAGACGGGTGATGTGTTGAAGGCCATGGAGGCAGATTCGGGGATGAGCCTTTCTGCCCTCAAAGTGGACGGCGGCGCCAGCGCCAACAATCTTCTTATGCAGATGCAGGCAGATATAAGCAATGCTCCGGTTCACCGTCCACGCTGTGTGGAGACGACAGCCATGGGCGCGGCATACCTGGCCGGACTGGCGGCGGGCTATTGGAAGAGTGTGGGGGACATTCGGGACAATTGGGAGATCGACAGAGTCTTTGAGCCTGAAATTTCTGAGGAAGAACGGGAAGAAAAGATAAGAGGCTGGAACAGAGCTGTGAAATGCTCTTATGGATGGGCAAAGGAGATATAGAAAAAACCGCCTGCGGCTGCCGCAGGCGGAAAATTTTTTTATAGAGATTATTTCTGCTTTTTGCTGCCGTTATCCTTTGCCGCCGCCGTGTCCTTTTTCCGGCCAAAGCGTTTTTTCTTTTTCGGCGGCGGTGCAATGCTGGCACCGCGGACACTTTTTACACTGGTGATGTAAATACCGCTGACGACTACTTTTGCCTCCTGCTTGATGGGGAGAACGGCAAATGCTTTCTCATCACACATGAGAGTCATGATCTTGGGGCCGATCTTGGCCTTGACAACAGGAACCTTGGCGCGCCGCAGATATTTTGGCGTCTGCTCATATACCATCTTGGGGAATCCGGCGTCCTTTAGCTTCAGGCGCTTTTTGTCTATGACAAGCATGGATACGGTCTGAGCCATGGCCTCCATCATGGACTGCTGCTGAGCCTGCTTTTTCTGCATCTTGGTCCCCAAAAAGTACAGGACAGCCAGAATAGCGACCAGAACTGCCAGGATGATCAGCACGATTGTTAACCACAAGGGCATCGGGAAGTACCTCCTGAAATTTTTTCACGTATTTCGCATTATACCATTATTCAGGACAAGTTGCAAGCAGATGAAGGCGGGAAAATGTATAAAACATGTAAAAATTGGCAATTATAAGGAAAAAATGAATTGACAGCTTGACTTTGAGGTGATAAGATGTAATGTACGCTATTGTGGTTTCATGTGCCCTAAAGCCATGATGACATACAGATGATTCGCAGTCGATTACTAAAAAGTCTGTCGCCGGGTAGGCGGCATAAGTTTAGGTATGCCAATTGCGCCCGCCAGACTTTTATATTTGGCGGTGCGTTTGCTGACGGGCGCATGAAGGCTTAGAAAGAAAACAGGGGTGAACGGTCGAATGGAAAATTGCAGAATACGCCCGGTGAAAGCCGGTAAAGGCATCAGGATGAGCTATTCAAGGCAGAAAGAAGTTCTTGAAATGCCGAACCTGATCGAAATCCAGAAGGATTCCTATCAGTGGTTCCTGAACGAAGGCCTGAAAGAGGTCTTTGAGGACATCTCTCCCATCGCAGACTTCGGCGGGCATTTAAGCCTGGAGTTTGCTGATTTTACCTTATGTAAAGACGATATTAAATATACCATCGAAGAGTGCAAAGAACGGGATGCAACCTATGCGGCGCCGCTTAAGGTGCGCGTGCGTCTGATGAATAAGGAAACGGATGAGATCAGCGAACATGAAATTTTTATGGGTGACCTGCCCCTTATGACCGATACCGGTTCTTTTGTGATCAATGGCGCGGAGCGTGTAATCGTAAGCCAGTTAGTCCGTTCTCCTGGTATTTATTACGGGATTGCCCATGACAAAGTAGGGAAGACGCTTTATTCTTGTACTGTGATTCCCAACCGGGGTGCATGGCTGGAATATGAGACAGATTCCAACGACGTATTTTTCGCCCGCGTGGACCGGACCAGAAAGGTTCCTGTGACTGTGCTGGTGCGGGCCCTTGGTATTGGGACCAATGCGGAGATCCGTGAACTTTTCGGCGACGAACCAAAGATTGAAGCGAGTATTATGAAGGACACCTCAGACAATTATGAGAGCGGCCTTTTGGAACTTTACAAAAAAATCCGTCCTGGAGAGCCTCTTTCCGTGGACAGTGCAGAGAGCCTTTTAAACAGTATGTTCTTTGACCCCAGAAGATATGATCTGGCAAAGGTAGGACGGTATAAATTTAATAAGAAGCTTCATTTCAAGAACAGAATCGCGGGCCATGTCCTGGCAGAAGATGTGGTAAATGCCGAGACCGGGGAGATTCTGGCGGAGGCCGGCACGAAGGTTTCCAAAGTACTGGCGGCCAGGATTCAGGACGCAGGTATTCCGTTTGTGTACATTGAGGCAGAGAGCCGGAAAGTGAAGGTGCTCTCCAACCTGATGGTGGATCTTGGGGGATACGTGGATTTTGACCCGAAGGATGCGGGGATTACAGAATCAGTATTCTACCCGGCATTAAAATCTATACTGGAAGAATATGCCGATGCCTCACAGGAGGAACTTAAAGAAGCTGTCCACAGACATGTCCACGATTTGATTCCGAAACATATTACAAAGGAAGATATTATCGCTTCCATTAATTATAACATTCATCTGGAGGAGGGCATCGGAAACGATGATGATATTGACCATCTGGGGAACCGGAGAATCCGCGCTGTCGGCGAACTTCTTCAGAATCAGTACCGGATCGGCCTTTCCAGGATGGAGAGAGTGGTAAGAGAGCGGATGACGACTCAGGATATCGAGGGGATTACCCCTCAGTCCTTAATCAATATCAAGCCGGTGACGGCAGCGGTAAAGGAGTTCTTTGGAAGCTCCCAGCTCTCCCAGTTCATGGACCAGAATAATCCTCTGGCAGAACTGACCCATAAAAGACGTCTGTCGGCCCTTGGGCCTGGCGGCCTTTCCAGAGAAAGAGCGGGTTTTGAAGTCCGTGACGTACATTACTCCCATTATGGAAGAATGTGTCCCATTGAGACGCCAGAAGGTCCCAACATCGGCCTGATCAACTCCCTGGCCACATATGCGAGAGTGAATCAGTACGGTTTTGTGGAAGCGCCTTACCGTGTGGTAAATAAAAATGTGGACCCGAAGAATCCCATTGTCACGGACGAAGTGGTGTACCTGACCGCTGACGAGGAGGACAATTATATTGTCGCACAGGCCAACGAGGCTTTGGACGAAGAGGGACATTTTGTAAAAAATAATGTATCCGGCCGTTTCCGCGAGGAGACGTCGGAGTTTGAAAAGAGAAAAGTGGATTTGATGGACGTCTCTCCTAAGATGGTGTTTTCTGCGGCCACAGCCATGATCCCCTTCTTGGAGAACGATGATGCAAACCGTGCTCTGATGGGTTCCAACATGCAGAGACAGGCAGTGCCGCTTCTTTCCACCGAGGCTCCTGTGGTGGGGACCGGCATGGAGGGCAAGGAGGCTGTGGACTCCGGTGTCTGCATGGTGGCAAAGAAAGCAGGCGTGGTGGAGCGTTCTGCTTCCAATGAGATCGTGATCCGAAATGAGGACGGCGGCAGAGACGTGTACCGTCTGACCAAATTTGCAAGAAGTAATCAGAGCAACTGCTACAACCAGAAACCCATTGTGTCCAAGGGAGACAGGGTGGAAGCTGGAGAAGTCATCGCTGACGGGCCTTCCACGAGAAACGGGGAGATCGCCCTGGGAAAGAATCCTCTGATCGGATTTATGACCTGGGAGGGCTATAACTATGAAGACGCGGTTCTCCTCAGCGAGCGTCTGGTACAGGATGACGTTTACACATCCGTCCATATTGAGGAATATGAAGCGGAGGCAAGAGATACGAAGCTGGGACCGGAGGAGATTACAAGAGATGTTCCAGGCGTAGGTGAGGATGCATTAAAAGATCTGGACGAGCGGGGAATTATTCGCATCGGTGCAGAGGTCCGGGCAGGGGACATCCTGGTGGGCAAGGTCACTCCGAAGGGGGAGACAGAGCTGACGGCGGAAGAGCGGCTGCTGCGTGCGATCTTCGGCGAAAAGGCGAGGGAGGTCCGTGACACCTCTTTAAAGGTGCCCCACGGCGCATACGGCATTGTGGTGGACGACAAGGTGTTTACCAGGGAGAACGGTGACGAGCTTTCTCCTGGTGTCAATGAGACAGTGCGCATCTATATTGCCCAGAAGAGAAAGATCTCTGTGGGTGACAAGATGGCAGGCCGCCATGGAAATAAGGGTGTGGTGTCCCGGGTGCTTCCTGTGGAGGATATGCCTTTCCTGCCCAACGGACGTCCTTTGGACATTGTGCTGAATCCCCTTGGCGTGCCTTCTCGTATGAATATCGGACAGGTGCTGGAGATCCATTTGTCCCTGGCATCTAAGGCATTGGGCTTTAATGTATCCACCCCTGTTTTTGACGGAGCGAATGAGGATGATATTATGGACACTCTGGATCTGGCCAATGACTATGTAAATCTGGAGTGGGAAGCCTTTGTGGAGAAATATCAAGAATCTCTGCGGCCCGAGGTTATGAGCTTTCTGGATGAAAACAAAGATCACAGAGAACTGTGGAAGGGCGTGCCCATCCAGCGGGATGGCAAGGTGCGCCTTCGTGACGGCCGGACGGGCGAGCATTTCGACAGCCCTGTTACAATCGGTCACATGCATTACCTGAAGCTGCATCATCTGGTGGATGACAAGATCCATGCCCGTTCCACAGGCCCTTATTCGCTGGTTACTCAGCAGCCCCTGGGCGGTAAGGCTCAGTTTGGCGGCCAGCGGTTTGGAGAGATGGAGGTATGGGCCCTGGAGGCTTACGGTGCGGCCTATACGCTGCAGGAAATTCTGACAGTGAAATCTGATGACGTGGTGGGACGTGTGAAGACCTATGAGGCCATCATCAAAGGCGAAAATATTCCGGAACCCAGTGTGCCAGAGTCCTTTAAGGTACTTCTCAAGGAGCTGCAGTCTTTAGGACTGGATGTGCGCTTGCTGCGCGACGACAACACAGAGGTTGAGATCACAGAGAGTACAGATTATGGCAACACAGATATCAATGCGCTTTTGAACAGTGACCGGGTATTTAATGATTATGAAGAATCCTACAGTTCTATGGGCTACCAGAAGCAGGAGTTTGAAGACGGTGAGCTGGTAGACGTGGAGGAGCTGGAAACGGAAGATTACGATGAGGAGCCGGACGAGGATTTCGGAGATGGCTTTGACGAATAAGAACAGAGGATTGAACAGCGCTTCGCGGCCGGATGGTATTTAGCGGAGCGCACCGGGACATGGATATTGATAGAAGGGAGAATCACTCATGCCTGAAACAACGAATGAAACTTATCAGCCGCTTTCATTTGACGCGATTAAGATCGGCCTGGCATCTCCGGAGAAGATTCTGGAGTGGTCAAAGGGTGAGGTGAAGAAGCCTGAAACCATCAATTACAGGACGTTAAAGCCGGAGAAGGACGGTCTGTTCTGCGAGCGTATTTTCGGGCCCAGCAAAGACTGGGAATGTCACTGCGGAAAATATAAAAAAATCAGATACAAAGGAGTCATCTGCGATCGCTGCGGTGTGGAAGTAACGAAGTCCAGTGTGCGGAGGGAGCGGATGGGGCATATTGCCCTGGCAGCTCCTGTATCCCATATCTGGTATTTTAAGGGAATCCCCAGCCGGATGGGATTGATTCTGGATTTGTCTCCCAGGACACTGGAGAAAGTCCTTTACTTTGCCTCTTACATTGTTTTGGATAAAGGGAATACGGATCTTCAGTATAAGCAGGTGCTCTCTGAGAAAGAGTTCCGGGAGGCTTATGACAAATGGGGCAGCGCCTTCAGGGCCGGTATGGGCGCGGAGGCTGTCCAGGAGCTTCTCAGAGCCATTGATCTGGAGAAAGATTCTGCGGAGCTTAGGAAGGGACTTAAGGATTCCAGCGGCCAGAAGCGGGCCAGGATCATTAAGCGCCTGGAAGTGGTGGAAGCTTTCCGGGCCTCAGGAAATAAGCCGGAGTGGATGATCATGGATGTGATCCCGGTCATTCCACCGGATCTGCGTCCTATGGTTCAGCTTGACGGAGGCCGGTTTGCCACCTCTGATCTGAATGATTTGTACAGAAGAATTATCAACAGAAACAATCGTCTTGCAAGACTTTTAGAGCTGGGCGCGCCGGATATCATTGTCCGCAATGAGAAGCGCATGCTCCAGGAAGCTGTGGATGCCCTGATCGACAACGGCAGGAGAGGCCGCCCTGTGACGGGACCTGGAAACCGGCCGCTTAAGTCTCTTTCTGATATGTTAAAAGGGAAGCAGGGGCGGTTCCGCCAGAATCTGCTGGGAAAACGTGTGGATTATTCTGGCCGTTCTGTTATCGTGGTGGGGCCGGAGCTCAAAATTTATCAGTGCGGTCTGCCCAAGGAAATGGCCATTGAGCTGTTTAAGCCTTTTGTTATGAAGGAGCTTGTGGCAGGCGGGATTACCCACAATATTAAGAGCGCAAAAAAGATGGTGGAGAGGCTTCAGTCGGAGGTGTGGGATGTCCTTGAGGAAGTGATTAAAGAGCACCCGGTTATGTTGAACCGTGCTCCTACACTTCACAGGCTTGGAATCCAGGCTTTCGAGCCGATTCTGGTGGAAGGCAAGGCCATCAAACTGCATCCTTTGGTCTGTACAGCCTTTAATGCCGACTTTGACGGAGACCAGATGGCAGTCCATCTGCCGCTTTCTGTGGAAGCGCAGGCAGAATGTCGTTTTATGCTGCTTTCGCCCAACAATCTGTTGAAACCTTCTGATGGAGGTCCTGTGGCGGTGCCTTCTCAGGATATGGTTCTTGGCATCTATTATCTGACCCAGGAGCGGCCTGGCTCTGTGGGTGAGGGCATGGCTTTTAAGAACGTCAATGAGGCGATTCTCGCCTATGAGAATAAAGCGGTCACGCTTCATTCTCGCGTGAAGGTTCGGATGGAGAAAAAACTTCCGGATGGGACGGTAAAGGGCGGCATTGTAGAGTCCACGGTGGGACGATTCCTCTTTAACGAGATTATTCCTCAGGATCTGGGCTTTGTGGATAGAAGTGTCCCGGAAAACGAGCTGAAGCTGGAGATTGACTTCCACGTGGGGAAAAAGGGCCTGAAACAGATTTTAGAGCGGGTCATCAATAACCATGGTCCCATCAAAACGGCAGAGACGCTGGATGCAATCAAGGCGATGGGCTATAAGTATTCCACCAGGGCGGCCATGACCGTATCCATTTCTGATATGACTGTGCCGGCCACAAAGAAACAGCTCATCGCGGATGCCCAGACCACGGTGGATCAGATTGCAAAGAATTTCCGAAGAGGTCTGATTACTGAGGAAGAGCGTTATAAGGAAGTAATTGAAACCTGGAAAAATACGGATGATATCCTTACCCATGATCTGTTGTCCGGTTTGGATAAATACAATAATATTTATATGATGGCGGATTCCGGCGCCCGTGGTTCTGACAAGCAGATCAAGCAGCTTGCCGGCATGCGAGGCCTCATGGCTGATACGACAGGGCGAACCATTGAGCTGCCCATCAAATCCAATTTCCGTGAGGGCCTGGACGTTTTGGAATACTTTATTTCCGCCCATGGCGCCAGGAAGGGACTGTCCGATACGGCTCTGCGTACGGCGGACTCCGGTTATCTGACGAGACGTCTGGTGGATGTGTCTCAGGATTTGATCATCCGGGATTTAGACTGCTGTGAGGAAAAAGCCATTCCTTATATGGAAATCCGTGCTTTTATGGATGGCAGAGAGGTCATCGAGAGCCTGGAGGAGAGGCTGACCGGAAGGTATATTGCTGAGACAGTGGTGGACCCGGATACTGGAGAAGTCATTGTAGAAGCAAATAATATGTGTACGCCGAAGCTTGCTGCAGAAGTGGTGAAGGTTCTGGAAAGACAGGGAAGAAATTCTGTGAAAATCCGTACCATCCTGACTTGTAAATCCCACCTGGGTGTCTGCGCAAAGTGCTACGGGGCGAATATGGCGACAGGCCGGTCTGTGCAGGTGGGCGAGGCAGTGGGAATTATTGCGGCTCAGTCCATTGGAGAACCGGGGACTCAGCTTACTATGAGAACCTTCCATACAGGCGGCGTGGCTGGAAATGATATTACACAGGGTCTTCCCCGTGTGGAGGAACTTTTTGAGGCCAGAAAACCGAAAGGACTTGCGATTATTGCAGAGTTTGGCGGTGTGGTCACCATCAAGGATACGAAGAAGAAGAGGGAGATCATTGTCACTGACAATGAGACAGGGAATTCTAAGGCTTATCTGATTCCTTATGGGTCCAGAATCAAGGTTCAGGATGGCCAGGAACTGGAGATGGGTGACGAGCTGACAGAAGGAAGTGTAAATCCTCATGATCTTTTGAAGATCAAAGGCGTCCGGGCCGTACAGGACTATATGATCCAGGAGGTTCAAAGGGTATACCGTCTGCAGGGCGTGGAGATCAATGATAAGCATGTGGAAGTTATTGTTCGACAGATGCTTAAGAAAATCCGTGTGGAGAACAGTGGAGACAGCGATGTGCTTCCGGGAACCTCCATGGAGGTGCTGGACTTCGACGATATGAATGAGGAGCTTACTTCTGAGGGGAAACAGCCCGCAGAGGGCAAGCAGATTTTGCTTGGTATCACCAAAGCTTCTCTGGCAACCAATTCATTCCTGTCGGCAGCCTCTTTCCAGGAGACCACTAAGGTTCTGACGGAGGCAGCCATCAACGGAAAGATCGACCCGCTGATCGGCCTGAAAGAGAATGTACTGATCGGACAGCTCATCCCTGCAGGAACCGGCATGAAGCGCTATCGTTCTGTGCGCCTCAATACGGATATGAGAGAGGACGACGAGGTGGTTCTTTCTGAAGGGTTCGGAGAAGAGCATGGAGAGGAACCGGATCTTATGGCAGAGTTTGAGCCCGCAGCCGATTTGGATGAAGATGAGGCTTATGATGAGGCAGAGACAGATGCGCTCTTAGAAAACGAAATGATCGAATATTTGGAAGAGGATATGGAGGGCGACGAAATCTTTGCAGAAGATATAGAAGAAGAGTAAGTAGATATACTCACGGCAAATCGTTTTGGCCGTCAGTATAATTATCATGCGGCACCGGGGGCAGGAGGCTTCCGGTGTTGCAGGCTTTAGAGGCTTTTATAAAAACGGAGGAAGAAAGAAGATGGAGACGAAACTGACAAGGGAGGAAGCCCTCACACTTTTGAAGAAATATAATAAGGAAGCATTTCACATTCTTCACGGTCTGACTGTGGAGGGGGTTATGCGGTATTATGCGAAGGAACTGGGGTACGGCGAGGAAGAGGATTTCTGGGGGATTGCCGGTCTGCTCCATGATATTGACTTTGAACTTTATCCAGAAGAGCACTGCAAAAAGGCGTCGGAGCTTCTTAAGGAAGGCGGAGTGGAGGAAGCACTGATCCATGCAGTATGCAGCCATGGTTACGGATTGGTCACGGACGTGAAACCGGAACATGAGATGGAAAAAGTGCTGTTTGCTGCGGATGAGCTGACCGGGCTTATCGGGGCGGCGGCCAGGATGCGGCCTTCAAAAAGTGTGATGGATATGGAAGTGTCCAGTCTGAAGAAGAAATTCAAAGACAAGCGTTTCGCGGCAGGATGTTCCAGAGAGGTGATCCGCGACGGCGCAGAGCTTTTGGGATGGAGCCTGGAGGAATTGATGGAAAAGACCATCCTGGCCATGCGTTCCTGTGAAGCTCAGGTTGCTGCGCAGATGGAAAACTGCAATTTTTGAATCTGCTTATGGATCTCATAAAGATGATTTTATGGATTCAGGAGGAAAGCTGATATCATTCTGTTTATATTAAGAAAGCGGAATTCCGAAGATACAAATGGAATCGTTTTATAGAGGGAGGGGAGTCTATGAATGGATATGGCGGTGAAAATGGATATGATAATGGAAATGGAGGACAGTGGGGAGAGATGAGCGCTGCTCAGAAAGCCTTAAAGGACTGCGGCAGTTCTGCCTGGTTTTTTGCGGCGGCAGCCGGTTATACGGCCAGTTCGGTTATCTATGCATTTACGAACCTGGGCCCTGGGGCCTGGCTGTTTGGGAAAGACTATCATACATTGTTTCAAAGTGTCAATCTCGTAATGACTTTGATGTCTATGGTGCAGCTTGTGGTGTTTGTGTTGATCTGTGTTGGTATGTGGATGTTTTTTGCAGGCTGCAAGGGAGCGAGACCTGTTTCTGCGGGCTCTCTTACAGCGGTAAAGGTCGGGATCTGTATAAATCTGATCCTGGGGGTGGTAAGCTGCCTGTTTTCTGCAGGTGTGATGATCTGGATATTGGTCGAGACGGGACATGCCGGGCGGCATCTGGCCCAGGGGCGTGCCGCACTTTTGGGAATGGTCATTGGTATGCTGATTTTGACGGTACTTCTGATTGTCTACTATGGAAAAGCTCTGAAATGCGCGGGCGCTGCTCAGGAGATCTGTCGGGAGGGATGGCCAAAGAAAAAGCTTCCCGTGTCTTTGGCGGTTATGAATTTTATCCTGGCAGGCTTTATTGCCCTTGGGCTTCTGGGACTATCCACACAGGAGGATCCCGGGAGACTTTACCTGGCGGGGCAGATATGTCAGCTCCTTTCCCTCATCTGTGTAAGCGTCTGTATTCTGAAACTCAGAGAGCGGCTGATCCTTGGAAATTGATATTTTATGTATTAAAAAAAGAACATAAAAAAGCCCTTGCATTTTGCGGGGGCTTCCTGTATAATATTACGTGCTGTGACATGATAGCGATGAAGCGCGAGGTTGCTGCCCATATGTGGCAGGTTTTCCGTGGAGCGAATGTCAAGTTAGGAAACTGGCGACAAGTCAC
>JAAWBT010000022.1 GCA_022792835.1 Lachnospiraceae bacterium
AAACACCGGGTAGAATTTCTGGATGGCCAGGAACCCCCCGTTCTCCTCCGGGATGGGCACCACTGCCATCACCCCGCCGGCAAGCCCTGCAATCTCCGCAACTTCCTTTGTCTCCGTATCCACCAGCACGACTTTTCCGTCCCGCTCCTCCGAAGCGCTGACGCAGTATTCCCGGCCGTTCACCTCCATGAGCGTCACGCTGTAACACATGGACAGGAACGCCAGCCTTTCCTTTACAATCATCTCACTTCTCCTTATTCATACAGCCATGGGCCGCCTGTGTTTTCTACACTTCCATGGAAGCCAGCTCAAAACATTTTTTGAGGAATGCCCTCGCATGGTTCTCCTTCAGCCACAAATCATCCCCGGGATGCCCCAGGACCTCCACGGACACATACACATTCTTCACACCCGCAGGCTTGTCATAGGAGGCGACTTTCCTGAGGATCTGAGCGCCAACCTCAGGCGTCAGGAAACCTTCCGTTTTCCATTCCGGCGCCCTGGCCACGTCCATATGCAGGTCGCCGAAACAAGGATGGTTCTCATTGGTGATGGCATCACACAGATGGAACTGAGCGATGTAAGGAGCAGCAAACTCAATCGAACGCATAAGGTCTGTCTGTCCCAATGCCTCGTGGGCGCTGTCCCAATGAATATAAGCGTTGGGGCATGCCTCATGGATCGGCGCAAACCAAATCATAGACTCCTTCATGGGACCGATGAGCTGCTTTTTGAACGCATATCTGTCCAGGGGTTCCAGCGTCAGATTAAGGCCCAACTCTTTTACATAGTTGGCGGCCTCTACCATGGACTCTGCCATCCGCTTCTTTGCCTCTGCCCGTTTCTCATCACCGGGATCATCTCCGCTGGGAATTCCGAAATTCGTATAACCGCACTCTGCCGCATAATTGGCATGCTCCTTCACCAGCTCCAGCGCTTCCCTGCGGCGGCTCTCGTCCAGATCACACAGGCTCAACTTCCGCTCCTTTACATAAGGCGTCACAAACGTTGTACCGTTTAATCCATTACTCTCCAGGATATCTCTCACATACATCCGATTGTACCTGTCAAAGAAAGACCCCAGCTCCACACCCTTGTAAAAGCCCGGCTCCACTGCCTTTTTCAGTACCTCAAGCATCCGTTTCTCATCCTTCCGGTAAGGCATAAACATTTCCAGAAGATGTCCCGAAGGTAATAATCTCTGTGCCATAATCCTCATTCCTCCTCTGATTATTTCAAACATTTTTCTCTCTACAGCAAGAACGAACTGCTGATTCCGCCGTCTACTACCAGGTCAATCCCCGTGATAAAGCGGGCGGCGTCAGAAGCTAAGAAGGCTGCTGCCATTCCCAAATCCTTTGTCTGGGTGAACCCCCGCATGGGCGTCCTGTCTTCAATTTCCTTTAACCGCTCCGGTGTCTTCAGGTTGGTGTTGCGCAGCATGTCCGTGTAGACAAAGCCCGGATTTAAGCTGTTGACCCGGATTCCATAGGGGCCCAGGTCTCTGGCAAGACTTCTGGCAAGGCCCGCCATGCCGCTCTTGCAGACTGTATATGCCTGAATCTCATGCATTCCCAAAATGGCAGAGAGAGATGAAATCAGGATAATGCAGCCCTTTTTCCTCTCCTTCATATGTCTGGCCACTTCCTGGGACAGCATAAAAGGCGCTTTGGCCTGAGTCGCTATGATGGTATCAAACTCCTCGGCCGTAAAGTCAAAGTAATCCTTCTTGTTGTTGATGCCGGCTGTATTCACCAAAATGTCGATGGGCGCCTCTTTTTCAAGGCTTCCGATAAAATCCGCGTGCTTTTCGGTCTCTGTCACGTCGAACTTATACCATCTACAGCCTTCCCCCAGTGTTTCGGCCGCTTCCTTAAGCTTATCCTCCCGCCGTCCGACGATGACCACTTTCGCTCCCCCATCCAACATTTCCTGGGCAATGGCATAGCCGATACCAGTCGCTCCCCCTGTCACAAGGGCAGTCTTCCCTTCCAGGGAAATTTCTTTCTTCATTGTCTGAGCCTCCTGTAATTGTCACATAAGTCGACCGGGAAAAAGCCGTGAAAACATCCGACTGATCCCGGCCAAATATTGCATCCTCTAGTCCATACCCAGATACACTCTCTGTACCTGGTCATCCTTCATAAGCGCCTCTCCCGTCCCCTCAATCACGGTCTGTCCTTCAGAGATGACATAGGCATAATCTGAAAACGCCAGCGTCTTTTCTGCATTCTGCTCAATAATTACAATGGTAACACCCATCTCCTTATTGATTTTCTTGATGAACTCAAAAATCTCATCCACCAGCTTGGGCATGATGCCAAGGGAGGGCTCATCCAGAATGAGAAGCTCCGGGTCACTCATGAGAGCCCGGCCGATGGCCACCATCTGCTGCTCGCCGCCAGACATGGTTCCGGCAAGCTGAGTTTTCCGCTCCGACAAAATCGGGAAAATCTCATAGATCGTTTCCAGCTTTTTTGCAATGCTGTCCTTATCCTTGACAGAATAAGCGCCCATCATCAGATTGTCATAAATGGACATCTTCGGGAAAAGATGACGGCCTTCCGGGACCATACTCAGTCCTTTCAGCACCATTTTGTGAGAAGGCACGCCCACCAGATTCTCCCCTTTATAGGTAATGGTGCCGGACATGGCCGGAAGCACACCCATCACAGTCTTTAATGTGGTGGTTTTTCCCGCTCCGTTGGAGCCTAAGATGGCGACAACCTGCCCTTTTTCTACCTTAAACGAAACCCCGTGAATTGCGGGCATTTTGGAATAACCGGAAACCAAATCCTTAACGACCAGCATTATGTCCACCTCCCAGGTATGCGTTGATAACCTCCGGATGAGTGACGACTTCATCCGGCGTTCCCTCCATCAGCTTCTTGCCGGACACGATGACAACCACCTTGTCCGAGACACTCATAACCACCTTCATCACATGCTCGATCATCAGGATCGTGACACCGCTCTTGTTGATCCGTCGGATTAACTCAATGGCCTCATCCCTCTCCACACCGTTGAGGCCTGCCATGGTCTCATCGAGAAGTAGGATTTTCGGCTCCCCGGCCAGAGCCCTTGCGATCTCCAGACGTTTCTTCTGCATAACGTTAAGGCCAGAAGCCAGCTTTTCATTAAACTCAGAAAGTCCGCAGAATTCAGAAATCTCCTTCGCCTTTTCCATGGCGTCAAATACCTTGGAACGTTTTAACAGAGCTCCTACAGTAATGTTTTCCAGTACGGTCATATCCTCAAGAGCCTGAGGGATCTGATAAGTCCGGCCCATCCCCGCGGCACATGCCTGATAGGCTTTGCTTTTCGTAATGTCCTTTCCGTCAAAGATGATCTGTCCAGAGGTCAGGTCATGAGTACGGCTTATGGAGTTAAAGAGGGTCGTCTTTCCTGCACCGTTGGGGCCGACAACGCCGACGATACTTCCCGCTTCCACATTAAAAGTCACATCCTCATTGGCTTTCAGACCGCCGAATGCTTTGGTTGCATTTTTAATTTCCAGCAGGGCCATATTATTCTGCCTCCTTTCCAGGTTCTTTTTTCTTCCTGAACACATTTTTCACCTTATCGTTGGTGAAAATGGAAATCAGTCCTTTTGGCAGGAACAACACGATGATCAGACACAGCACACCATAGATAAACAGGTTCAGGCCGCTTAACTGATTGAACAGGGCACGTGCATACTGGTTGATGAAAGTCATGATGAACGCTCCAAGGACAGGGCCCCAGATGGTGCCGATGCCGCCCATAACCACGATCAGAACGATCAGCATGGAGTTACTTAAGGGAAGCAGGGAAACCGGGTCAATGTACTGGATGTATTGAGCATAGAGGGCGCCGCCGATTCCGACAATGGCCGCGCTGATCATGTAAGCCCATCGTTTATAAGAAGTCGAGTTGACGCCCGCGCTTTCAGCGGAGTCTTGATTGGCCTTGATGGCCCGGCAGTAATAACCGAATTTAGACTGCTGGATCGCTCTGGAGGCAATGATAAACACCAGCATGAATGCCAGACATATGTAATAAAAAGGCACCCTGTTCTGGAACTGCAGCGTATAAAAAGGTGACATCTCCTTCTCAAAGAAGCTGACGCCGGTTGCGCCGCCGATCAAATCCCAGTTGGTGCAGATGATACGGACACATTCCACAATAGCCATGGTGGAAATGGCAAAATAATGTCCACGGAGGCGAAGTAACGGCCAGCCTACGATAAATGCCAGAAGCATGCAGAGCGCCGCTCCGATCCACATGGTGATCCAGGGAGTAAGATGAAATGCCTTTAACCCCCACGCGCCCACATAGGCGCCGACAGCAAAGAACATGGCATGGCCGTTGGAAACCTGGCCGGCATAGCCGCCGATCACATTCCAGCCGATACCCATGATCGCCCAGATCACGGACAGACACAACGTGCTGACAAAAAACTCACCGTGTGAGATGGCGGGAATCAGAGCCAGAATCGCCATCACGATCACGACCTGCCTGACAAACCCTTTCTCCGATGTTAACAATGCTTTCAGTCTCATTCCCATCACCTCCCGAATAATCCCTTAGGTTTAAAGGTTACGATCAGCAGGAAGATCACGCTGACGGCCATGTATTTATAGGAAACACTCAGATAGGTTCCTGTGAACAGGTCGATGATTCCCATGATCATACCGCCGACAAAAGCGCCGCCGATACTGCCGAAACCGCCGAGACAGACAGCAATGAATCCGAAGATCATAAAGTTTGTACCGATGTTCGGCATGAAATAGTAGCTGTAGGTCATAGCGCAGCCGCCGGCTCCTGCGATAGCAGCAGAAATACCGAAAGCGATCATATAAGCCGTCTGGGTATTGATTCCCACCAGTCCGGCCGCTTCCTTATCCTGGGAAGTGGCCCGAATGGCCTTCCCCATCTTCGTCCGGTTCATAAACCAAAACAGAAGCAAAGTCACGATAATGGAAGTCACCACCAGCACCATTTTCTCCTTGCTGATTGCAACACTGCCCAGACTGATCGTACCAGAAATCAATTTATCCGGAACACTCTTCGTCTGGCCGCCAGCAATGAGGATCATACCGTTGGTCAGAACCATGCCCAAAGCGAAGGTTACAAGCCTCTGGGAAAGAACCGGGCCTTTCAGGGCTCTCGCAATGATGGTCCGGTAAATCAGAATACCGAACAGGAACATGACCACAATGACAATGGGCATTGCCGCCAGAGGATCCCACCCCGTAGCCAGATTGATGAAAAAGGTGATATACATGGCAACCATCATAAACTCACCCTGAGAAAAACTCAGGATGTTCATAACACCCCATACGAGGGCGATACCCATGGCCAACAGGGCATAGATCGTTCCCATTGTCAAGCCTTCATACAGTACCTGTAAAAACAAATGAAGCCCCTCCTTTCGTTCTGCTCTCCTATTTATTGATAAGAGACAGGCAGGAAAATGCTGTTTATGAACATTTTCCTGCCCAAAAATCAGCTCATCGCTGTTTTATCCCCTGAAAGTTTACCGCTCATTCCATCCCTTTGCAGGATACATAAGTTCTGCGCTGCCTTCGGGATATACGGTGCCAAGCTCGCCGCCCTTGTACTGAAGGACAATGGCTTTGCCGAATTCATTCTGTCCGTGCTTCTCCGGATACTTGTAGCCTTCCAAGCCGAAAGGATCAAGCGCGGGATCCAGATCAAGGCCCTCAGCCATAACTGCTCTCATGGCATCGCCGTCGGTGCTTCCCGCCTGGTTCGCTGCCACTGCCAGGAGAACACCGTCCCATACAGAGGTCAGAGCGTCGCCTAACAGAACCACGCCCATATCATCTTTGAACAGCTTCGCGATTTCCTGAGCCGCGGCATTGTCCATATCCGCGTTCCATCTGGAGGTGGTAAGGACGTAGTCTGCGTCATTCTTTAAGTTGATGGCAAAGTCGGAAGCCATGAAGCCGCCTCTCTGTCCAAACAGCATCTTCGGGAAGTAATCCTGGGTCTTGAATTCCTGCATGAACAGGAGGGCATCCGCCGCATAGGAGCTCATCATAACCACATCAGCGTTGGCCTGTTTTGCTCTTAAGACCTCAGAAGTCACGTTGGTGGCATCCTTGTTGTAAGAAATATTCTCAATCACATCATAGCCGTGAGCTGCTGCTGCCTCTGCCTCAACCTTGGCAATGTTAGTGCCAAACTCAGAGTCCTCGGAAATCAGACAGATGGTCTTGATCTCTGCATTCTGAGTCTCATTGAGATGATCCAGGTAGCTGAAAGAGTCGTCGATAAACACGTCGTCGCCGGGGAAGCTGCGGCCAAAGTAAGTGTAAGCAGCTTCTGTCAGGCTCATGGAAGTACCCTCGGAGATAACCGGTACGCCGTATTTTTCAGCGGCAACCATAGCTGTCTTGGTGGTGGCGGAAGAGAAGTTTCCGCAAAGGCCGATCACGCCTTCTTCAGTGATCAGACGCTCCGCCTCGCTCAGTGCGATATCTGCGGTACTCTGGTCGCCGACTACAAACTCAATCTTTGCGCCGCCAAGTCCGGGAAGACCCTCGTCAGCCGCAAAAGGGAGGCTCACGCCGTCATGCTTATTGTTGATGATATCTTCAAAAATCTTTGCAAGCGCCTGGCACTCCTCACCTGCCTGTACGCCAGAACCGGTGAAGGAAACCATCAGGCCGATCTTAATGGTGTCGCCAGAAGCAGCGCTTCCGCTCTCATTTGCAGCCTTGGTGTCTTCCGCAGCTTTGGTGTCACCTGCCGCCTGAGTCGCATCGGCCGCCTTGGTGTCTTTTTTGTCAGAACCGCTGTCTCCGCCGCAGGCTGCCAGGGAAAGTACCATAGCAACCGATAAAAATACTGCCAGTAATTTCTTCATAAATAACCTCCCTTATGATTTAGAGCGCCGCGATCTCTGCGGACGCTTTGAGGAACTTGTCAACTTCTTCCTTGGAATTGCAGTGGATCGGCGATACGCGGATCACACCGTCCAGGCCAAAGGACTCAACAATCCTCTTCGAATAGTGACTGGGCGATTTACGCTCAAATACATACACACCCCGTTTTACATACTCTTTTACCGCAGATGTCACATCCATGTTGTCAAAAGTAATCGGAAGGATGAAATCCCTTTGGGTCAGATCGGGGTTGTCGCACTGAACCTTAAGCCCTTTGATGGCACGAAGTCCTGGAAGCTCGTCTGTCCCTTCAAGAGCTCTGTTGAGAAGCGCTCTCTCGTGAAGCTCAATCCGATTCATGCCCTCCACAAAAAGCTCTCTCCTGTTATCGCTCTCAATGTACTGAGAACCCAGCCAGCATACATAATCTACGATTGCCGTAAAGTTGGCGAACAGGTGAGGCGCGGTGGAACCTAGCTCCCACTGTCCTTCTGGATAACACAGAATCCTGTTGTGAGGAAGGACTGCACAGCGGTCAGATACCCAGCCGATTCCAGAGCCTCTGAGGCCAAAGAACTTATAAGGCGCAAAGTCCATAGCGTCGATCTCCAACGCTTCCACGTCCACTACAGCATGAGGAACGTGCTGCACTGCATCTACTACGATGTAGATGTCAGGCTTAATGGCCCTGGCCGCCTTGACAAAGGCCGGAATATCGTTGACGGCTCCGGTAATGTTGCAGGAATACATACAGCTAAGAAGCACTGTATCCTTATCTACCAGCCGCTCCACCTCTGAAACGTCAATTCCGCCGGTAGCGGGGTTGCTCTGAAGTACCCGAAGCTCCAATCCGTAACGCTCTGCGTAATACTGAACGGAATCAAAGCCTGAAGGGTGCTCTAAGCAGGACACTACCATGTTCTTTCCGGGAACTCCCGCCACAATGGCGCCGATGATGTTGAACATCGTCTGGGAGGCGGAAAGCATCGTGATAATAGATCCCTTCTCTGTACCAAAAATCGTTCTCAAATCCCTGTAACCGTTTTCCACATAAGCGCCCTGAATGTCAGCCTGCTTCTGATGACGGCCGGGGCAGTCAGGGTGGGTATCCACCGCTACAGACTCGGCACAGGCTTTCAGTCTCAAAGCGCCGCCGGAATTCTCAAAAAAGACTCTTTCGCCATAGCTGTCGCTGTCCATATTGCAGAAACGATCCCTTACCTGTTTCTGGATCTCATCCGAAAACATCAGCCCCTGAGGGTAATCATTGGGATTAATCACGTTCATGAGTTTTCTCCTTATTTATGTAATGAAACATATTTATTATAGAAGTTATACCACTAGTTCTCCGTCTTTTAAGATAACCGTGCCGTCTACGGACAAGGTGGGCTTTCTGAATACACAGTCTAAATGTACCGGGCAGGAATTGGTTCCGGCAAAGCCTCTGTCATCACCGACGCCGAAATGTACGGTGCCTGCGCAGCCTTCGTCCTCCAGCATACGTCCCGTCAGATCACAGGCCGGATTCATGCCGATTCCGATTTCGCCGATGTGGAACACCTCGGGCATATGGTAGTCTTCCAAAAGCTTCTTAAAGATCTCTGCCTGCTCTCCGCCGGAAATCTTCACGATCTTGCTGCCCTTGATGTCAAAACGGATGGGTTCTTTGATCAGTCCAAGGAGCGGATGAGGAATGGAGCCGTCGATAAACGCTACGCCTTCCATGGTTCCGTCATTGGCGCCGATGGCACACTCAATGTCAGGCGGTGAGGAAGACTGTCCGGGAACGATGCTCCGTCCGTACTGAGGAAGGTTGATCCGTCCGGTAATGTTTGCCGTGATATCGGTTCCGAGGGGAGTCGTGATTCTTACGGTGTCCCCCTGGAATACTTTTGCGACTCTGTCCATCACAGGGCCCATGCCCTCGAAATCTGCATACAGTCCGCCGCTCTCTAACATTCTCTGATCGTAATCAGAACAGTTCAGATCTCTTGCTCCGTTGGCGCAGGCATTCCGCTTTGCGTCGGTGGAAGAGATGGAGAAAGTGGTCGGCCGGAAAATAACATCCGCCGCCATCATGGCTGCTGCCACCAGCGCCGTCGGCTCCTGGCCGTGGGTGGTCTGGGTAGGCATCATGATCATGCTTCTCTCCGGATAGTCCTCGGCTGCGTCCCAAAGCGCTTTCGCGATGGGATAAGCGTCCGGGTCTGTGATGATCAGGATTTTTTCGTCTTTTTTGCACTGAGCGCACACATTCAGAAGTGTTTCACATGCTTTGTACTTCTTCATAACCCTAGCTCCTTTTTCTTTTTTATTATTTCTGCCCGGTTTTTTATCCGGAACAGTCATAAGCATAATTTTCTGTTTCCCTTTGCCTTTAAAGGCCAAAGTATTCGTATACGTTTTTCTTTGATTTTTCCATGGACTCTGCCGAAGGCTTGAAGCCGAAGCAGAATTCAAAAATTTCTGCAAGCTGGCCTAACATCATATCCACGCCATAGATCATCTTGTGGCCTCTCTCCTTTGCCGCCGTGGCAAATTTTGTCATGGGAGGATTCACAATATTTTCCATGACCACCGCTTCCGGTTTCAACTTGTCAAGGAAACCAAGATACTCATAATCAGCAGGAAAACCGAAGAGTCCCTGGGGAGTTGCCTGCATTAAGAAGTCACACCGGGAAGCTGCCAGATCCAGATTCTCATCCGTATAAGGAAGGAACTCAATCTCCATATCTGTATGCTCTTTGACCACGTCAATCAGCTGCTTTGCCCTAGCTTCGGTCCGATTGATCAGTGTCACCTTCTTTGCGCCGTGCTCTGCCATGGTAAGCAGAATCACACCCACAATGCTCCCGGCTCCGATGATAGCCACATCCATTCCTTTTACATCCACTCCTGCATTTATGATGGCCGCCATATTGCCCTTGCCGTCAAACCCGGCGCCGCAGAGCCTTCCTTCTTCGTCAACTTTCACTGCATTGACAGAATTGAACAGCCTGGAATGCTCATCAACCACATCCAGATAAGGAATGATCGCCGCCTTATGCGGCATTGTAATAGTAAAATGTCTCATCCCAAAGGTCTTGAAAGCTTTGACAAAATCCTCCAGGCCGCCTTCAGGAATCTCCACCGGCCACATGATCTCGTCGATCCCGTTTCCCTCGAACAGCGGATTGTATCCGTAAGAACCGCTGCTTTGCCCCATTGGACAACCGATCATGGGGAACAACTTGGTGTTCATAGAAAAGGTCAGATGTTTATCAACATCAATGTGCATTGCCATTTGTCCTTCCCTCCTCTTCTTTCATTCATTTTTTTCTCTTTTATATAAACTCGTGTTTATATTTCTTAAAAAATAAAAGGAATTCCCAAATTTATCCTTATTTTATGGTTTTGTTTTTGTCTCTTCAAACATTTACTCGTATTTATATTTTATGATATAATTCTTACACATTACCCTGATTTTGTCAATATCTCTTTGCAATTCCGTCACTTTGCTTATTATCTCTTTTCTGTTTTGTATATATTGCACAATTTCTAATTTTTATAAATCCGTGTAAATATATAATTATGTAAAAACTATTGAAATTCCCCTTCTTACTGTGCTATACTAAAAAATACCTGTACTAAAATCTGTGTTTTATCTGTTCCCTGAAAGGAGCCCCCCTTGGTTACCCGTAATGATGTCGCACGACTGGCCAAAGTTTCTCCTGCCGTTGTGTCTTATGTGATCAATAATTCGAATTATGTCAGCGAAGCAAAACGGAAAGCTGTTTTGTCCGCCATTGAAGAATTAAACTATATTCCTAATCAAAATGCAAAAAATCTGCGCCAGGGCCGTACCAACATGATCGCTGTGGTCCGTGGCTCCCAGCTCAATGATATTTTCAACGATCTTTTATTTTATCTGGAGAATATCGCAAACTCTCGCGGTTATCACGTGGTCCTGAGCACTGTACTGAAGACAGAAGATTATTACGCCACTGACGACTTTATCATGACTCTGATCAGCCGTCATTATGATGCGGTGTTCGTGGCTAACAGCTCTCTGACGGAACAACAGTTAAACCGTCTGGCTAAAAGCACAAAGGTGCTTCTCTATGTGACCCGTGATTATTATACTCTGAATCCGAGTATCAGCCAGGTAGTCCCCCATTACCGCATGGGCGTTAAAAACATGATCAACCGGCTCATCGAAGCCGGTCACAGAAGAATCGCCATCCTCCCCAACCTGTCTTATCCTATGAATCAATATACCATCAGCAACCACCGTTTTGCCGGATACATGGATGCGTTTATGGATCACCGGCTTCCTCTGAATATGCAGTATATCCCGGCTTCCTGCCGAAACGTGGAGGATGTCCGCCGCTGTATCGAGAGGCTCTTTGATCCTGCCGTGACACCGGAACCGCCGACAGCCATATGCGCTGACGAACCCTTTGTCATCGCCTCTGTTTTAAAGCAGCTTACCTCCATGGGGTTTTCTGTCCCTGAGGATGTCTCTCTGGGCTGTTTCAGTGATTCCACCCTGGCCACAGTCACAACACCAGAGCTTACCTCTGTCGGCTTTGATTCCTACCAGTTTGCCCAGACAGCCATGGATATGATGGAAGAGCTGATTCACGGAAAATCCAGCCGGTCCCAGATCATAGATTTGAAATATTTCGAGCGGGGAAGTATTGCGCCCGCTCTCTAAAAATCTGATTTTACGCGAGGTATCTATTATGAAGATCGCTGTTTACAGCTGTCGTGAAGATGAAATCCACTTATTTGAGAAATACGGGAAGGAATACGGCGCAGAGCTTGTCATTTCCGCCCTCCCGCCGACAAAGGAGACCGCTCATCTGGCCGAAGGATGCCAGGCTGTTGACATCATTACCACACCGGTGGGCCGAGACTTGATTGACATCTGGAACGGGTACGGCATAAAAGCCATTTCCACCAGGACAGTCGGCTATGAACATGTGGATCATGAATACGCCGCCTCCCTCGGCATTTCTGTTTCCAATGTCAGCTATACGCCTCACACAGTGGCCGAATACACCGTCATGGCCATGTTAATGTCCATCCGGAAAATGAAAGCCATTTTGACCAGGTTCATCGGACAGGATTTTTCCTTAAAAGATATCCGGGGTAAGGAGCTCTGTAATATGACTGTCGGCGTCATCGGCACCGGAAAGATCGGCGAGACGGTCATCAAAAATTTAAGTGGCTTTGGCTGCCGCATCCTGGCCTATGATGTTTACCAAAAGGACAGTGTCCGGGAATATGCCGAATACTGCAGTCTTGACACCCTCTATCAGGAATCTGACCTGATCACACTGCACACTCCTGCCCTTCCAGAAACCTGCGGTATGATAAACAAAAACACCATCTCTTCCATGAAGGACGGTGTCATTCTCATCAATATGGCAAGGGGAGTCCTTGTAAATACGGCTGACCTGATCGAAGCTTTAGAAAAGGGCAAAGTGGCCGCCGCGGCCCTGGATGTGGTTGAGGGCGAAAGCGCCATCTACTACAAAGATTTCAAGTATCGTCCGGTGGGCCACCACCAGATGGCCATTCTCCAGGCCATGCCCAATGTGATCATGACGCCTCATACCGCTTTTTTCACCGATGAGGCGGTCGGAGATATGGTCCGTTACTCTATTGAACACTGCGTAAAAAATGCGACATAACTGCGATCTTCTGAACAGCTTTCCTGTACGATAAAAAGGGCGTCCTCCTTTGAGGGCGCCTCTGCAGTCTTTCCGTGGCCCGAAGCCCCCCCCCCTTGTGTCAAGTTAATGACTCGAAGTTTTTCAACTTAACCATATATTCTTATCCGACTTTAAAGTTACATTACAAATTTTTCTATTCTACATTGATGTTTTTTACTTTTCTTTTCATAGTTAATCCCAACAAGCAAAATATTTCCTTTATACTCTTTTAGTGCAGCTATATACCTTTTATTTTTAATCTGGCTGATCGCCCCTTCTGCAGTTTTATCCCATTTTAACTCTAAAATCAAAGCCGGTTTTAATGAAGTCCGTTTAGGAAGAAAAACTATATCAGAAAAACCATTACCTGTCGGCAGTTCCCTTATAAGAACATAGTCTTTACACGCACTATAATACGCCAGTACAATCACGCTGCTCAGCGAAATCTCGTTATTGTAAACAAGGCTGGATGTGTTTTGCATATGAACTTCCTGTATCATTTCTTCCACTGTTCTTTCATCCATATCTAAAGTTGCCCTGAGCAATGTCTCTGACGCATTTACTGCCTTTATCACTTCATCCCATCCATCATTTTTAATTGCCCGCAGAAAAACACTTCTCACTTCCTCATTTGGAATAAATACTTCTTTTGTTTTATGATCATAGGCTAAGTATCCCATATGAATCAGCAATGTAATGACATCATCGGCTGAATTAAATGAAGTGATATCATTTTGGAAAGATTCTACATCAACGGGGCATCTTAACCCTCCCAGCATATCCACAATCAATTGTCTTAATCCCTTAAAATCCATTGCAATATATGTCAACAGAGACTCATAAGTTTCTGTTCCAGACCAGTAATTTCCAAATTCTCTGCTGTCCAGTGCCTCAACCACAGAATTAGGACTGTAAATATGTCCAATCTTGTCAAAATAATACCCATCATACCATCTTTGCATTTCCTTAAACGGCATATCATACTCTTTACATAGATCCTTTACTTCTGTTTCTGTAAAACCAATATACTCCGCCATCTGTCTAGCACTGACCATTGTATGCTCTCTGAAATTATTCAGTGCTGACTGTGTGCCGTATTTTTTAATTGGCAAAATTCCCGTGATGTAGGCCAGTTTTAAAAATGCTCCTGATGGAGTTCCTTTAAATAATCCTCTCAGCAAGTTAATATATTCCCTTTGAAGCTTTTCATTATTTTTGTCCTCCCTGAACAAACAGTCCCATTCATCAATAATAATGATAAACTGTTCTTTTGTAGCGACATTAATTTTTGCCAACACAGACGGTAATGAAATATCCGTATCTTGAACACATTCCGAATATGCCGTCCTTAATTCGGCAATCACCTGCTCCTGAATATAACTTACTATTTTAATGGAAGGATCTCTTTTTATTTCCTCAAGCGCATTTCCATATATCCATTGAATATCTAAAAGGAGCACATTATATTTATTTAAATGCTTTTCAAATGATTCCTCTTGCTTTATCTTAAGTCCGGCAAACAATCTCTCAGAATGGCATCCCTTACTATAATATGCCGCAAGGATTGTTACAGCCATCGTTTTCCCAAACC
>JAAWBT010000023.1 GCA_022792835.1 Lachnospiraceae bacterium
ACTTCTGAACCCCCGTCGAAACCAGTACAAGCCCCGGTTTTAAGGAACAGTTGTTTGACGTATCTGTATTATAGGCCCGGCTGACAGGATTGTCAAGGGAAATGTCTGGTATTTTTTCAAAGAAGAGGTTATAATGAAGACGGTTAAAGGAGAGGTGGATATGAACGACAGATTTATCCAGAGCCTTGGTATTGACTGGACAAAAGTGGAAGAAGGCTCTTACCTGCGAGAGATTCCGGCCTTACGGGAAATGGGATGGCTGGAGTTTGGAGAGAATATTACCTTTTTCGTGGGAGAAAATGGAACGGGGAAATCAACTTTGACAGAAGCCATTGCCGTGGCCTGCGGCTTTAACGGAGAGGGAGGTACGGCAGATTATCGGTTCAGTACCTTTGATGACGTGTCAGAGCTTGGGAGGGCTCTCAAGGTAGTCAGGGGTTTTAGAAGGCCGAAAAAGGGTTATTTTTTTCGGGCGGAAAGTTTTTTCAATGTGGCCAGCAAGGCAGAGGATTACCGGGACGGGACCACAAAGGAAATTTATTATGCCAGATACGGGGGAAAATCCCTTCACGAACAGTCCCACGGGGAAAGTTTTCTGGCTTATTTTCAGTCCTTTTTGGAGGAAGGGCTTTACATTATGGATGAGCCGGAGGCGGCACTGTCGCCCCAGAGACAGCTTGCCCTGTTTATTCAGATCACAAAAATGGCAGAACGGGGATCCCAATTTTTGATTGCAACCCATTCGCCTATTCTGCTGGCAATCCCGGGAGCAGAGATCTATTCTTTTGACGGAGAGGGTTTGCTTCCCTGTAGTTATGAGGAGACAGAGAGCTATCGGCTTACAGAGCTTTTCATCAATGAAAGGGAAAGGATTATAAAAGAGCTTTTGGAAGAAGATGAGAAATGACAGAAAAAGAGGAGGGCAGCAGATGGCTGTAAAACTTTCAAGACCAGAGCGGGCAGAGAAACTGTTTGCGGGATGTACCGATACGACTCTGTTTTCCTGCCTGCAGGGAATTATGGGAGAGGTATATGGGGATCAGGAGGAATGTCCAGAAGCCGCCAGGGCAGTCCTTGGAGATTTCAGTTTTTTTGGAGGAAAACCTATGGAAGAGTTGGCTTTTCTCCTGTCAGAACGGGAGTTTCACATTTTGGTTCCAGATTCGGAGGAATGGGGGAGGCTCATAGAGTCCTGCCTTGGGGCGAAGGTGAAGCCGGTTCTGCGTTATGCCATAAAAAAGGAGCCGGAAATTTTTGACAGGGACAGACTTTTAAAGGCGGTCTCGTCCCTTCCAGCGGGATATCAGTTGAAACAGATCGACGAGGAACTGTATCATCAATGTCTAAAAGAGAAATGGAGCCGGGATTTTGTGGGCAATTATCCGGACTATGACGCCTACAGGCGGCTGGGGCTTGGAATGGCAGTGGTGAAGGATGGAGAGCTTATTGCGGGGACCTCTTCTTATTCCAGCTATGAAGGAGGGATTGAGATTGAGGTCGGAACAAAGGAAGCATACAGAAGGCGGGGGTTGGCTTACGCCTGCAGCGCCGGACTGATTCTCACCTGCCTGGAGCGGGAGCTTTATCCAAGCTGGGATGCACAAAATCTCCATTCTGTAGGGCTGGCCGAGAAGCTGGGGTATCATTTTGACCGGGAATATATGGTTTATGAATATTATGGAGAGACAGGCTGAGGTTATGAAAAAAAGCGGCCGGGGAAGTGAGTATGAGGAGGCCGGTAAAAAGGCGGGAACCATCGACGACCTCAGAGCAGAAGCGTACATGCAAGAAATGACAGGGCCGCCAGAAAGCGGCCCCGCACAGTGGAAAAGCAGTTACAGCGGTTTTCCTGCCAGGATTTCTTTGTAGTCCTTATAGTTTTCTGAAAGAAGATCCGGCGTTTTAAGTCCATAAGGACATTTTTCCATACATTTTCCACAATGGATGCAGTCGTCGATCTTTGCCATCATGGCCTGAACCTTTGGCGTCAACCAGGCGGCAGAGGGAGCGCGGCGCAACATCAGAGACATTCTGGCACAGTCGTTGATCTGGATATGGGCAGGGCAGGTGGGAACACAGTAACCACAGCCGCGGCAAAAGCTGCCGGACAGGGCAGATTTCTCCTTCTCAATATAGGCGGCCATCTCCTCTGTCATGACGGGAGGATTGTCGATGTAAGATAAAAATTCGTCCAGCTCTTTTTCTCTCTGGACACCCCAGATAGGGAGCACGTTGTCGTACTGGGCTTCAAAAGCGTAGGCGGCGGCAGAGTTGTTGATCAGTCCGCCGGACAGGGCCTTCATGGCGATAAAGCCCATATCATGGTTTTTGCAGGCTTCGACGATCTCGATGTCCCTTTCTGTGGCCAGATAGCAGAAGGGAAACTGCATGGTCTCGTAAAGGTCAGACTCAATGGCTTCCATGGCCACGTGGAGCCTGTGGTTAGTGATTCCAATGTGGCGGACCTTTCCCTGTTCCTTTGCTTTTATGATGGCGTCATAAAGGCCGGATTCGTCGCCTGGCTTGGGGCAGAAAGCCGGGTTGTGGAACTGGAGAATGTCCACATAATCCGTCTGTAGGTTTTTCAGGCTGGTATGTAAGTCGCTCCAGAAGTCGTCCGCATTCTGAGCCGCCGTTTTGGTGGAGATGAAAAGCTTTTCCCGGATGCCCTTAAAGGCATACCCAACCTTTTCCTCACTGTCAGAATAGGCGCGGGCCGTGTCAAAAAAGTTGATCCCGTTTTCATAAGCCTTCCGGAGAAGTCTGGCGGCCTCGTCCTTTGAAATCCGCTGGATGGGCAGAGCGCCGAATCCGTTTTTATTGACGGTAATCCCCGTCTTGCCAAGTGTCACTGTAACCATAAGATACCTCCTCGCAGGATATTTGACTTGAAATGTGACAGATCGTTTCTTCCATTAAAAAGTATATCTGCCCCAGGAATGAATGTCAACTGCTCCCTGTGTTTACACGTAAAAATCCTGTGGTTGACAAACCTGGGAAGCAGTGCTATAATTACACACACTAATGTGCTTTAAAGTGTTAAAGTGAATAACTGATACAAAATAAAAAATGAACGGTTGGGAAAAAGAATGAATGGTCAAAAAAAGGAACAATCAGTGTCAAAAAAGGATAACCGGTCAAGAGGGAATGACAGATACAGAAAAACGAACCAGACACGACAGGAATTGAGGGAGAAAACCATGACATCAAGAAAAGGTAATTTAATGAGCGTCCGCCGTGACGTGAAGGTGGTCGATGCGACAGTCCGTGACGGAGGACTCTGCAATAATTTTGAATTTACCGATGAGTTTGTCCGGGAATTATATAAGACCAATATCAAGAGCGGTGTGGATTACATGGAGTTCGGCTACAAGGCCAGCCGGGCGCTGTTTGATGAAAAGAAATTCGGGAAGTGGAAATTCTGCAAAGAAGAAGACATTCGAGGCATAGTAGGAGAAAATGTTTCTGATATGAAGATTTCTGTCATGGCAGATGTGGGACGATGCGACTTCCGGACAGATTTTCTTCCGAAGAGCGAAAGTGTCATCGACATGGTGCGGGTGGCATGCTATGTCCACCAGATCCCGGCTGCCGTGGAGATGATTGAATATCTCCATGAACTGGGATATGAGACCTGCTGTAATATCATGGCGGTCTCTCAGGCGAATATGAACCAGATGGAGGAGGCTTTGGAGATGGTCTGTGATTCCAGTGTGGACGTGGTCTACCTGGTGGACAGCTATGGCTCCCTTTACCCGGAAAATGCCGGGGCTCTGGCCAGAACTTACCTGGCGGCGGCAGAGAAGACAGGCAAAAAGGTAGGTTTTCACGGTCATAATAACCAGAATCTGGCTTTTGCAAATACCATTGAGACCATGTCCTACGGGATATCCTACCTGGACGCCACGGCCCAGGGGATGGGGCGGGGAGCCGGAAACTGTGCCATGGAGCTGCTTCTGGGGTTCCTTAAAAATCCCAAATATAATCTTTACAGCCTTCTGATCTTTATTGAGAATTACATGCTGCCTCTGAGAGAACAGGGCATCACCTGGGGCTTTGACCTCCAGTACATGTTCACAGGCCAGTTAAACCGCCACCCCAGGGAGGCCATTCAGTTTACCGCAGAGAACAGGAAGGATTACTGCGAGTTTTATAAATCGCTTTTGGATAACTTCTAAACCCAAGCCCCCTTTTATAATCTGAGATAAAAATACCCTCTGCTCCTGAGCCGGACGATGTCCGCGGCAGGAATGGAGGGCGTTTTTGGGATATTTAGAAACATTCTCCTGCTTGCAATCTCAGGAGAACTGTGCTATCATACGTATAACAAATATAACGAAAGAGGCCGGGTGAGAGAATGATAATAAAAATTGATTTTAACAGTGACGAAGCGCTGTATATCCAGCTTCGGAATCAGATTATCGTTGGCATCGCCACTGACGCCATACGGGAGGGAGATGCGCTTCCGTCGGTACGGAGTCTGGCCGACACCATCGGGATCAACATGCATACAGTAAATAAGGCATATTCTGTTCTTAAGCAGGAAGGTTTTGTGAAACTGGACCGGAGAAGAGGAGCTGTGGTTGCCGTCGATTTTGACAAAATACGGGCCATGGAGGAGCTTGCGTCCGGCATGCAGGTGTTGCTGGCCAAGGCCGCCTGCAAGAATATCAGCCGTGCAGAGGTTCATGAGCTGGTGGATTCTGTGATGGACCGGTTCGACTGCGCCTGCGGCAAAAAAGGGGTTTGAAACCCTTAAGGAAGACGTTAAATAGCCCTTTAGATAAGAGAGGAAAAAGTCATGTTGTGTGAGAAATGTAAAGTGAGAGAGGCGAATATCCGCTATACAGAGGTGGTTGGCGGGGTTAAGACAGAATACAATTTGTGCAGCCATTGTGCCAGGGAAATGGATTTCGGGCATTACAGCGCTGTGTTTGACACAGATTATCCCATCGGGAAGCTTCTGGCCGACCTGTTCGGCCTTGACGTGGACGGACAGGAAAGCGACGAATTTGATCTGAATCAGGTGGTCTGTCCCACCTGCCATACGGCGTACAGTGATTTTGTGAAAGACAGCCGGTTTGGCTGTCCGGACTGCTACCGGGTATTTGATCTTTTGATGAGTGAGAACATAAAAAAAGTCCAGGGGAATGATACCCACACGGGAAAGAAACCTCTGCACAACCAGGAAGAAGGGCAGCCCCGGAAAGAGGAGGACGAGGAGACGAAACTTCTTAAGAGCATCGAGCTTCTGGATTCAAGGCTTAAGGAGGCTGTCCAGGAAGAGGAATATGAGGCAGCGGCCCGTTACCGGGATGAGATCAGAGAACTGAAGGAGAGGTTGAGGGAACATGCTTAAATGGTATCAGGAGACGGAAAACCAGCATGATGTGTTTGTGGCCTCCAGGATTCGGCTGGTGCGGAATTTAGAGCACTACCCCTTTCCGGTGAAGCTTTCCGACGAGAGCAGGAAGGAGCTGGCCAAGAAGCTTGCCGAAGGATTAAAAGACATCGGGAGCCTGTGTGGGCAGAGTTTCCGGAACATTTCTCTTTCTTCTACGGAAGAGACGGAACGGGAAGCGCTTAGGGAGCGCCGGGCTCTCAATGGGGCCGGCGCAGAGGGAGCAGGGACAGCCAGCCTGCTTTTATCAGAGGACGAGACTGTGGGGATTACCCTGGCTGGAGAGGACCACTTAAGGCTTCAGTGTATGAGCGGACAGGCAGAGCTTTCAAAGCTCTGGGAGGAGGCGAACCGTCTGGATGATTATATTAATGAGCGGTTTGACTATGCTTTTCATGAAAAATATGGATATCTGACAGCCTATCCCACCAATGTGGGGACGGGACTTCGGGCGGCCGTGACCTTGCATCTGCCCATGCTTTCTGCCGGGAAACGGTTTGGCAAGCTGGTGGCGGAGATCGGTCGGTTTGGCGTGGCTGTCCGGGGGGTTTATGGGGACGGAAATGAAAACTACGGAGGTCTTTATGAAATCTCCAACCAGAAAACCCTGGGGGTCACTGAGGAGGAAGTGATCTCTCTGGTAAAACAGATGGCAGACCGGCTGGCAGCCAGCGAGCGGAAGATGAAATCTGTGACATTAAAGAATCATCGGACGGATATGGAAGATGAGATTTTCAAATCCTACGGAGTGCTTCGGTATGCCAAAAAGCTGACGGTGAAGGAAGCCATGACTTATCTTTCCCAGGTGAGGGCTGGGGAGATGGAAGGGCTTTTGCAGTTCCAAAACCCGGTGAGCATTTACCGGCTCATGGTGGAAATTCAGCCGGCTAATCTGCGGATGAACATTCCGGCAGAAGAACAAAACGACTTAAAACAGGCCAGGGCAGCCTACATCCGGAGCATGCTTCCGGAACTGGTCTGAGACGATAGGAGGATGACATGTACAACAACAGATTTTCGGGCAAGGCGGAGGCGGTCCTTGGTCTCGCCGCAGAAATGGCCGGGGCTTTGGGACAGGGATATGTGGGGACAGAGCACATTCTTTTGGGGCTTCTCAGAGAAGGGACCAGCGCGGCGGCTCAGGTACTGGTAAATTATGGGGTCACCGAGGAGAGGGTACTGCCTCTCATTGAAAAACTGATCGCGCCTGCCTCTCCGGTGCATATGGCAGAGAGGGAGGGGTATTCGCCCAAGGCTTCGAGGATACTGGAGGGCAGCTACAGGGAGGCGGCACAGTTTAAATCCCCCCTGATCGGCACAGAGCATATCCTGATCGCCATGTTAAAGGACAGTGAGTGTTCTGCAGCCAGACTGCTGGCCACCATGAATGTAAACTTTCAGAGAATGTATGTGGATCTGCTGGCTTCCATGGGGGCAGACGCCTCACGCTATAAAGAAGAGTTCGACGGCAGGAGCAAAGGAAAAGAGAAAAGCGCCACGCCGACTCTGGATCAGTACAGCAGAGACTTGACTGCCCTGGCCAGAGAGGGCAAACTGGACCCGGTGATCGGCAGAGAGCATGAGATTGAGAGGGTTATCCAGATTTTAAGCAGGAGGACAAAAAACAATCCCTGCCTGATCGGCGAGCCGGGCGTTGGGAAGACGGCCATCACAGAAGGGCTGGCCGGGAAAATTGTAGAGGGCAGCGTTCCTGACACAGTAAAAGAAAAACGGGTGGTGACACTGGACCTTTCGGGCATGGTGGCTGGCTCCAAATATCGTGGAGAGTTTGAGGAGCGGATCAAGAACGTGCTCCGGGAGGTACGTTTGGATGGAAATGTGCTGCTGTTCATTGACGAGATTCACACGATCATTGGGGCAGGGGGAGCGGAGGGGGCCATCGATGCTTCCAATATTTTAAAGCCTTCCTTAGCCAGAGGTGAGATCCAGTTGATCGGTGCCACGACGATTGATGAATACCGGAAATACATCGAAAAGGACGCTGCCCTGGAGAGGAGATTCCAGCCGGTGATGGTGGAGGAGCCTTCCGAAGAGGAAGCAGCGGCAATCTTAAAGGGGGTCAGGGATAAGTACGAGGAGCACCATCAAGTGACCATTACCCCGGATGCTATTGAGGCGGCGGTGAGACTGTCTGCCAGATATATTAATGACCGGTTTCTGCCGGATAAGGCCATTGACTTGATCGACGAGGCTTCTTCTAAAGTGCGGCTGACCACCTATGCCACGCCGGAGGAGATCGGAAAGCTGGAGGAGGAATATGCCCGCCTGGAGGAGCAGAAGGTGGCCGCGATCCAGGCAGAGGCCTACGAGAAGGCTGGGGAGATCAAGAAAAAGCAGCAGAAGAAAAAGGAAAGGAAAGAAAAGCTTCTTGCCAAATGGGAGAAGGAAAAAAGTACCAGAAAGCTTTATGTGACGGAGAATGAGATCGCCGACGTGGTCTCCGGCTGGACAAAGATTCCGGTAAAGAAGCTCTCAGAAGGAGAGGCGGAACGGCTTAAGAATCTGGAGGGCATCCTTCACGGAAGAGTTGTGGGTCAGGAGGAGGCGGTGAGCGCAGTTTCCAAGGCGATCCGCAGAGGCCGCGTGGGGTTAAAGGATCCGAACCGGCCCATCGGTTCGTTCCTGTTTTTGGGGCCCACCGGCGTGGGAAAGACGGAGCTTTCCAAAGCTTTGGCTGAAGCCATGTTTGGTACTGAGAATGCCATGATCCGGGTAGATATGTCCGAATATATGGAGAAGCACAGTGTCTCCAAAATTGTCGGTTCCCCGCCTGGATATGTGGGATACGAGGAAGGCGGCCAGCTCAGTGAGAAGGTGCGCCGGAACCCCTATTCGGTGATTCTTTTTGACGAAATCGAGAAGGCTCACCCTGATGTGTTTAATATTCTCCTGCAGGTGCTGGACGACGGCCATGTCACGGATGCCAAGGGGCGGAAGATCAATTTTAAAAATACGATCCTCATTATGACTTCCAACGCGGGGGCTGCCAGGATCATTGAGCCCAAAAGGCTGGGATTTGGGACTGTCAGCAGTGAGAAGGAAGACTATGAGTATATGAAAAACGGCGTCATGGAGGAGGTCAGGCGGATTTTCAAACCGGAGTTCTTAAACCGGATCGACGAGACCATAGTGTTCCATGCACTGAACAAAGGCCATATGGGCCAGATTGTGGATATTATGATGGAGAGCCTTGTGAAACGGACGAAGGCTCAGATGGGAATCTCACTGGAGCTTCAGGAGACGGCAAAAACCTTTATTATTGACAAGGGATATGACCAGAAGTACGGAGCCAGACCCTTACGCCGCACCATCCAGAGTGAGGTGGAGGATCGGCTGGCCGAGGAGATTCTGGACGGGGCAGTGAAAAAGGGAGACAGGGTGAGAGTGTCTGCAGCAGACGGAAAGCTTCAGTTTTTCTGTGAGGAAATGCCCGGGAAATGAATTTTTTTGCCGGAACATCTGGAAAAAAGTCGCATTGTATACTATAATAGGGGCAACAAAACAGAATTTCGCAAAGCGAAGATGCCCGTGGCAAAAATTCATTGAACAAACCAGGAGGATTAAGCAATGTCGGCGGTAAAAGAATTAATACGGACAGAATCAAACGAGACGATCAGTTTTGGAGATTATACGCTGGATGTGAAGGCGAAGCTTCAGGATTATGAGTTTAAGGGAGATCTTTATAAGGTAAAGACATACCGGGATATCACGAAGCTGGAACGGAACGGTATGTTCGTGTACGAGTCAGTTCCCGGGACGGCGGTGAATGATTTTGCCGCGGCGGATACGGGAGTTTCCTTCCTCGTGGAAGGTGGACAGGATGTACAGATTACCCTGGGACTTTCCGATGACTGCGAGTACGACGTGAAGATCGGCTCCGAGGATGCCGGTGTCATGAAGACAGGGCGGAGCGGGAAGCTGACCTTAAGTGTAGAGCTGGCCGAAGGTACACAGGCGGCAGTGGAAGTGAGCAAGAGATAGATAAATGAGGATGCGGGGGCTTATTCCTAGTCGAATGGGTTCCCGCATTTCAGTTGCGAAATATCCAGGAAAACGGGCCGGCGGCGCGTTTTACCTGACTTTGTATACAAGAGATCATTGGTTCGAGAGGAAGCGGGAGAGATGATATATGGCGAAAGCAAAAGCGACAATCTTTTTCTGTAAAGAATGTGGATATGAGTCAGCCAAATGGATGGGACAGTGCCCGGGCTGTCACGAGTGGAATACCTTTGTGGAGGCGCCAAGCCAAAAGGCCGGGGCATCCGGCAGTCGGTCAGGGAGCGCGGGAGGAGGTCTCGGTGGAAGAACAGCAGCCGGACGGTTTTTGGCAGTGACAGAGGCCAGGCCAAAAAAACTGTCGGAAATTGAGGCTGCCGGGGAGGTGCGGACCTCTACGGGGATGGAAGAGCTTGACCGGGTGCTCGGAGGCGGGCTGGTGAGCGGCTCTCTGGTGCTGGTGGGAGGAGATCCCGGAATCGGAAAGTCGACGTTGTTGCTCCAGGTCTGCCGCAATCTGGCCGGGGAGGGACACAGGGTACTCTACATTTCCGGAGAAGAATCTTTAAGGCAGATCAGACTTCGGGCAGACCGTCTAGGGGAGTTTTTGGGGGAACTGTCTTTTTTGTGCGAGACCAATCTGGATTTGATTTCCGAGGTGATTGTGAGGGAAAAGCCGGAGGCAGTGGTCATTGATTCCATTCAGACGATGTATCGGGAGGATGCGGGAAGTGCGCCTGGGAGTGTGGGACAGGTGCGGGAATCCACCCAGACACTGCTCCGCCTTGCCAAAGAAAACAATATTACAATCTTTCTTGTGGGACATGTGACCAAGGAAGGGACCATGGCGGGCCCCCGTATGCTGGAGCATATGGTGGATACAGTGCTTTATTTTGAGGGGGAGAGAAATGTTCCTTACCGGATCCTGAGAGGGGTCAAGAACCGGTTCGGCTCCACCAACGAGATCGGCGTCTTTGAGATGTGCGGGAACGGGCTTTCAGAGGTGGCGAATCCTTCCGAATACATGCTTAGCGGAAAGCCGGAAGGGGCTTGCGGGTCAGTGACAGCCTGTTCCATGGAGGGAACCAGGCCGGTGCTTTTGGAGATCCAGGCCCTTGTCTGCAGGACCAATTTCGGGATGCCAAGGAGGACGGCGGCAGGGACAGATTATAACCGGGTCAACCTTCTTGTTGCCGTGATGGAAAAACGGGCAGGCATACACCTTTCTGACTGCGACGTCTATGTAAATATTGCCGGGGGGATCCGGGTCAATGAGCCTTCTTTGGATCTGGGAATTGTCATGGCCCTGGCCTCCAGTCACCGGGATGTGCCGGTGGACGATAAGATGATGGTATTTGGAGAAGTAGGGCTTTCCGGGGAGGTACGGGCCGTGAGCATGGCAGAAAAGCGGGTCCAGGAGGCAGCCAAGCTGGGATTTACCACCTGTGTTCTGCCCTGCGTATGCCTTTCCCGCCTTTCCATCCCTCCCCGGGACATCAAACTGATCGGTGTAAGAAATGTGAGAGAAGCCATGGAACTGATCGGCCGCTGAGAGGTTTCCTGACGTTTATTGGCCAGAGGGCCGTATCCGTTTTCTCTTAAATGACAGAAACTTATACAGAATTTACACGTTAGGCTTCCGGAAGTTCCACAAGAGCACAGCAGTTGGGCTGGTCGATCTTAAGAGGCGCCGCGTGCATATAAAAATAATTTTTCTCCGGTACCCAGGTGAAGAACGTCATGGTACTGGTCTCGTGGTTGACAGAATAAATGTATTTCCCGCCGGGCATCATGCCGATGTCTTTGGGATACTCGCCGCTGACAGGAAGCACTACCCGCTGGGTCAGAAGCCCAGTAGTTTCATCCCGCTCGAAGATGCCGATGCTGTTGTCACCCGCATTGGAGCAGAGGATCAGCTTTCCGGCGGGGCCGAACCGGAGGGCGGCGGCGGCGTTGATATTGCTGTGACTGTTTCCCACAGTGGATATGGTCTGCAAAAGTTCGAATTTGGGATAGCCGGGGCTTCCGTCATAGGAATAGACCGAAATATAATTTTTTAACTCGGAGATCACGTACATAAATTTTCCGTCGCCGGAGAACCGTAAGAAACGAGGGGCTGATTCCAGCTCACAGCGGACCGTATCCACCAGCTTGATCTTCCCTGTATCTTTGTCGAAACGGAAGATTTTGATCTGGTCGATCCCAAGGTTGGCGGCACAGAGAAACTTTCCGTCAGGTGTCAGGCGGGAGCAGCTGATATGGGGACGGAAATTCCGCTCTGCAATGCTGCCGATGCCTTTGTCGTAAAAGCCGTCGGTGATCTCGCCGGCGCTTCCGTCCTCGTTCACCCTGAGGACTGTCACCTTGCCGTCGTGATAACCGGAGACGAACATGAATTTCTGCTCCGGATCAGTGGAAATGTGGCAGCCTCTCATGCCGCGGATGGTGGCAAGGCCCATTCGCTCCAGGTCGCCGTCCGGCAAAATCCGATAGCTGACAATACCGTTGTCGGCGATGGAATAAAGGCGGGACCCGTCTCTGGAGGCGGAAACATAAGAGGCGTTGAAGATGGGAACCTCTTTCCGTTTGGTCATGGTTCCGTTTTCGATGTCCACGTCAAGAATGGTGATCCCTTTGCTGTTTCCGATATATGTGTAAGAACCTACGTATGCTGCATATCTCTTTCCCAAAATATACCCTCCTGTCTGATGATGTTCGGCACAGTGCCATATCTGCCGAAATTATACCATATCACAAAAAATTTGTTAAGCCCCCTGGGACGGGATTTCGACTTTCGCTGCAATTCTTTTGCAATATGACAAAATTGTCACTGAAACTGTCACCGGAATGTCATGTTGCCATGGTAGGATAGAATCAGACAAGAGAGAAAGAAACAGTTTATCAATAGAAAATATGGAGGAATGAAGACGTGGAAGTATTGCGAGTGGAAAATTTATGTAAGACCTACGGTGTGGGCGATACCAGGGTGGATGCCCTCAGAAATGTGTCCTTTACGGTGGAGAAAGGGGAATTTGTGACGATTGTCGGGCCTTCCGGTTCCGGGAAATCGACCTTGCTTCATATTTTAGGAGGAGTGGACCGGCCAACTTCCGGGAACGTGATTATTGACGGGACATCTATTTATGAGCTGAATGAGACCAAAATGGCGATCTTCAGAAGAAGGCAGATCGGACTGATCTATCAGTTTTACAACCTGCTCCCCGTACTCAATGTAAAGGAGAATCTGACTCTTCCCCTCCTTCTGGACGGACAGAAACCAGATATGAATTATCTGAAGGAGCTTGCCGGGGTGCTGGGCCTCTCCAAACGGATGAACCACCTGCCCAACCAGCTTTCCGGCGGACAGCAGCAGAGGGTTTCCATCGGAAGGGCGCTCATCAACCATCCGGCCATCGTGCTGGCCGATGAGCCCACGGGAAACCTGGATTCGAAAAACAGCGCGGAGATCGTCGATCTTCTGAAAGAATCCAATTTAAAATACCATCAGACTCTGGTTATCATTACCCACGACGAGCGGATCGCCCTCCAGGCAGATCGGGTGATCTCCATCGAAGACGGACAGATTTCCAGCGACCAGTGGCAGACAGGCAGAGAAAGCCGGGCCAGGGAGGCTGGCTGGAAGCGGGAGGTGCACGCATGAACATCGTAAGCAAGGTTACGATCCAGCATTTGAAGCAAAATAAAAAGAGAACCATTGTCACGATCCTTGGGATTATGCTTTCCGTGGCGCTCATTATGGCCATCTCCGCCTTTGCAGAATCCTTTCTGGATATGATGCGGCAGCAGGAGATTGCCATCAACGGAGACTGGCATGTGAATTTCGATGAGGTTTCTGCCGGCCAGGTTTCTGAGATCACAAAAGATCCGGAGGTGAAGAAGGCCCTGATCAGCAGGGAGGCCGGAGCGGCTCTTTTAGAGGGCTGCAAGAACGAGTCAAAGCCCTATCTGGCCATCCGGGCCTACGACCCGGGCGCCATGGAGGAATATCCCCTTACGCTTCTGGAGGGGCGGCTTCCACAGGCAGAGGGCGAGATCGCTTTGCCAAAGCATTTGGAAACAAACGGCGGCATTGACTGGAAGGTGGGCGATACGATCACCTTAAATCCTGGGACCAGGATGATCCATACGACGGAGGGGGAACAGGAGGCGCCTTTCTATTACCCTTATTATGAGGGGGAGGAGACGCTGGAGGATACCCATGAGGAGACCTACAGGGTGGTGGGGATCATTGAGCGGCCTGCCTTTGAGGGCTACAGCCAGGGCTCCTATACGGCCATTACCTGGCTGGATGTGAACGGGCTCGGAGCGGAAGAGAATGTGACGGTGCGGGTCCAGGTGGAGCACTTGGACAATGATCTGTTTACCTGGGGCGACGAGAAGGCGTCCGCCCTTTCTCTGGAGCATTCATTCAACGACAGTCTGTTATCTTTTTACATGCTTTCCGGAAACGACACCATCGTGACCATGTTAAGCCGGGTCAAGTGGGTTATGATGCTTATTGTGGCAGCAGGCTCCGTGGCAGTCATCTACAGCTCCTTTGCCATCTCCATTTCGGAGAGGAGCCGGTATCTGGGAATGCTGGCCAGCGTGGGGGCCACCAGGAAGCAGAAACGAAACTCCGTATTTACGGAGGCGGTGATCCTGGGTCTTATCGGCATTCCTCTGGGACTGCTTCTTGGTTTTGCAGGCGTGTTTGTGACCACCCGGTGCATCCGGGGCCTGGTGAGCAGCACCTTCGGGTTTTCTTTGGGGATGGAGCATGTGACCATGCGGGTGATCGTCTCCTGGCCGGGGATCCTTGGCGCAGTCGTTCTTGCGGCGGTGACGATCTTCATTTCGGCCTGGATCCCGGCGAAGCGGGCGTCGAAGATCACTCCGGTGGAAGCCATCCGTCAGAATCAGGATATCAAGCTGTCCACGAAGCAGGTGAAGACCTCCAGGATTACCAGGAAGCTTTTTGGATTCGAGGGCGAGCTGGCATTAAAGAACCTGAAGCGGAACAAGAAGCGTTACCGGGCGACAGTCCTATCTCTGATCTTCTGCATTGCCCTGTATTTGAGCGTGTCTTCCTTTACGGCTTATTTAAAAGGTGCATACCGGATGGGAATCGGAGTGGATTCCGTCAACCTGTCGGACGTCTCCGTGACGATTTATCCGGAACCTGGCCTTGGCGGGACGCAGGCAGATTCCGCCGGGGAACAGGATAAGGAGGCGCAGGAAAGGGCCAGACAGGAGAATCTGGAAGAGCGGGCCGCAAAGGTCCGGGCCATGGACCATATTACCAGGTGCGTGACTCAGGTGAGCGGCTGGGTGAATGTTTTCCTGACTGACGGCGGAAGCCTTGCCGGGGATACGAGACGGGCGCTGGAAGAAAATGAGGATTCTGTCGTTGGCGAGCAGAATATGGGGCCTTATCTGATGGGTATGGAGGTGGTTGGACTGGATAAGGAAAGCCTCTCTGCCTTTGCAGATCAGATAGGCGCAGACAAGGAACTGCTTTTCGATGAGTCGAAGACAGGAGTTATCCTGGTCAACCGCAGAGGCGACCTGACGGACGGACGCCGTTCCTGGAAGGAGATCTGGGACGTGAAAGCCGGGGACGTCATTGAAGGAACCCAGTGGTGTCTGATTGAAAAAAGTTCGGATCTTCCGGAGGGAGGCGTGGTGGCAAGGGAGGACAACAGCGACTTTGCGGACGTGTTTGTGCCTTTTGAGATGGATGTGGCGGGAGTGACGACGGAGCTCCCCCTGGGAGGTAGTTACAGTGATGATATCAATCGTGTTCTGGTGTATACAACTATTGAGAATGCCATAAAGCTTGATGTTGAAGGAAATGAGGTTGGCGACCAGCGGCAGCTTCTGATCATGAGCGACGATTATGAGTCTCTGATGGATGACATTTCCGACATGCAGCAGGACGAGGGCAATGTGTACGCCTACAGCTATAAGCAGGAGATGGAAAGCGTGAACAACGTGCTGCTTTTGATAAACGTGTTCGTGTACGGCTTCATCATTCTGACGGCCCTCATCTGCGTCACCAGCATTTTCAACACCATTTCCACCAGCATGGCCCTTCGCAGAAGGGAGTATGCGATGCTCAAATCGGTGGGAATGGATCCGAAGCGGTTTAACCGGATGATCGCCTATGAGAGCGTGTTTTACGGGCTGAAGGCCCTGCTTTACGGGCTTCCCATTGGTCTGCTGCTGATGTTCGGCATTTATGTTTCTATTGCAAGTGCCATTGAGACCGGCTTCTACATTCTATGGAATCAGGTGATTATCGCCGTCATAAGCGTCATGCTGGTGGTGGGGATCACCATGTGGTATTCTTCCAGGAAGATCAAGAAAGCCAATGTGGTGGATGTGTTAAAAGACGAGAATATTTAAGCCGGGAATCTGCAGACATTGGTGAAGAAAAGCGGTTTTTTTCTAAGCGGAAACGAGGAAGCTTAGGAAAAGGACCGCTTTTTTTGCATTTTCCTCCAAAATAAAAAATATAGAAATTCACGTATTCAGGTGGTATTGACATGAAAATAAAATGTATCTATAATGGGGGCGCAGCAACAAAAATACGTTTTTGATATCAGATAGGAGATGACAGCTTTGGCAAAGAGTATGACGGAGGGCAGACCTTTTAAACTGATCCTACAGTTTGCCCTTCCGCTCCTCGTGGGGAATCTTTTGCAGCAGACTTACAATATCATCGATGCGGCCATTGTGGGGCGGGTGCTGGGGGCTGCTGCCCTGGCCAGCGTGGGTTCTACCAGCAGTGTCCAGTTTATGGTGCTGGGGTTTTCCATTGGCTGCTGTACTGGTTTCGGTGTTCCTGTGGCAAAATGTTTTGGGGCGGGAAGGCTGGAAAAGATGAAGCATTACATATTCAGCGCGGCAGTTCTGACAGGAATGGTAGCTGCTGTCCTGACAGTGCTCTGCGCATTTCTTTGTCCCTGGATCCTTCAGATCCTCTCTGTCTCAGAGGAACTTTACGGGAATGCTTACCGCTATCTTCTGGTGATCTTCCTGGGACTTCCCTTTACCTTTCTTTATAATCTACTGGCCGGCATTTTGCGGGCAGTGGGAGACAGCCGGACCCCTTTTATTTTTTTGGTGATCTCGACGGCTTTGAATATCATCCTGGACCTGGTATGCATTATGGGATTTGGCTGGGGCTGCGCAGGAGCAGCCATTGCCACCGCCTCCTCCCAGGCAGCCAGCGGGATCTTGTGCCTGCTCTTCATTTATAAGAAGGTGGAGTTTCTCCATCCGGGCCGGGAAAAATGCCGTTTGGAAAAAGAGGCTTCGAAGGAGCTCTTATCCATGGGCCTTCCCATGGGCTTTCAGTTTTCTATCACAGCCATCGGAAGCATGGTCATGCAGTCGGTAAACAACAGCCTGGGGAGTGTATATGTTTCCGGCTTCACGGCAGCGCTCAAGATCAAACAGTTTACCATCTGTCCGTTTGACGCGATGGCCTCCGCCGTCTCTGTGTACTGCGGACAAAATCTGGGGGCCGGGAGACTGGACAGGATCCGGCAGGGAGTCAGAGAAGGGATGATCCTTGTCATCACTTACGGAGTATCGGTCGGCCTGGCGCTGGTCTTTACCGGAAGGACGCTCTCTATGCTGTTTGTGGGTCAGGAAGCAGAAGCAGTCCTTGATGCAGCGGCCAGATACCTGAAGTGCCTGGGGCTGTTCTACTGGAGTCTGGGGGTTTTGAATGTGGCCCGATTGAGTATTCAGGGACTTGGCTACGCAGGGAGGGCGGTATTTGCCGGGGTGATGGAAATGGCGGCGAGGAGTGCGGTGAGCCTTGGGCTTGTGGGGACCCTCGGTTTTACGGCAGTCTGTTTTGCAGATCAGACAGCCTGGATGTCAGCCTGTCTGTATCTGGTGCCCATGTATTTCCTGTGTATGAAACAGACAGCAAGAAAGTTAGGAAAAAACAGATGAAAAATAAAAATTTTTACAGAACCTTTTTTTCAATTTATACGGCCCTGGTACTTCAGAATGTCATTACCTTAAGCGTTAATCTGGCAGATAATATGATGCTGGGGGCTTACAGCGAGACATCCCTGTCCGGGGTGGCTGCGGTCAACCAGATCCAGTTTGTCTTTCAGCAGATGGTCATGGCCCTGGGGGAAGGAGCCGTCATGTTCTGCAGCCAGTACTGGGGAAAAAAAGAGACGGGCCCCATGAAAAAGATCATGGCCGCTGCCATGCAGGCTGGGCTTTTGGTGGCTGTGGTTCTCTTCCTTCTGGTATCCGCTTTCCCTCATCAGGCAGTGGGACTTTTCACTACGGACGAATCTATTATCGGGGAGGGAGTCCGCTATATTCGGATGATCCGCTTTACCTATCTGTTTTTTGCCATGACCCAGCTCCTTCTGGCCTCCCTCCGGAGCGTGGAAGTGGTAAAAATTGCCCTGTATCTCTCGATTACCGCCTTCTTTGTCAACTGCGGTATCAACTATGTGCTGATCTACGGTCGGTTCGGGGCGCCAAAGCTTGGCGTCACCGGGGCAGCCATCGGTACATTGGCGGCTAGGATTCTGGAATGTGGTATTTTGATTTTTTATGTGGCGAAAAAAGAAAAACGGCTCGGCCTGAAACTGAACGATTATTTCCGGTTTGACCGGACACTTTTTGGAGATTACTTCAAAGTGACCATGCCGGTATTTTTTGTTCAGAGCTTGTGGGGACTCAACACGGCGCTGCAGACGGTGATTCTGGGCCATATGACTGCCGCGGCCATTGCGGCCAACAGTGTGGCTTCCACCATATTCCTGATGGTAAAATCCACGGCAGTGGGGGCAGCCGCCACAGCTTCCGTGCTCATAGGGAAAGCAGTTGGAGCCGGAGACAGGGCTGAGGTGAAAGATTATGCCAGAAGGCTTCAGAAAATGTTCCTGGTGATCGGAGTGGTTTCCGGAGCCCTTTTGTTCTTTATCCGGATTCCGATTTTAAGCCTCTATGATTTGGCGCCGGAGACCAAAGAGATGGCAGATACCTTTCTCATTATTCTGAGTGTGGTGTGCGTGGGAATGTCCTACCAGATGCCAACCAACAACGGGATTATCCGGGGCGGCGGACATGCGGGCTTTGTGGTCAAGATGGATCTGATCAGCATATGGGGGATTGTCCTTCCCCTGTCCTTTTTTATGGCCTTTGTGGTGAAAGCCTCCCCGGTGGTGGTGGTCTGTTGCCTGAATGCGGATCAGATTTTTAAATGTGTTCCTGCCTTTTTGGAAGTAAATTACGGAAACTGGATCAGGAAATTGACCAGAGATTGAGAGCTTTCGGTTACAAAACGGTTACATTGAGAGGCAGATTCCGTGATATAATGGAACTATATAATGTCAAAGGGGAAGGGAGTCTATGGGCGCGAGGATTCTGGTGATTGAGGATGAGATCGCCATCAACGATGTGATCCGCCTGAGCCTTGTGGCGGCGGGACATGAGGTGGATTCATTCTTTAATGGGACTGAGGCAGAGGAGGCACTCAAGAAACGTCACGATTATGGGTGTGCCATTGTAGATGTGATGCTGCCGGGGAAGGATGGCTTTGCGCTGCTTTTGGAGTTGGTAAACTACGGGGTGCCGGTTATTTTCCTGACAGCCAGGGGAGAGCTTCCGGATAAGATCCGCGGGCTCACCGGAGGGGCGGAGGATTACATGGTGAAGCCCTTTGAGATGGTGGAGCTTCTGGTGCGGGTCAACAAGGTGCTGGAGCGGCATTCGCCGTCAGAGGCAGTGGTGACTGTGAAAGATGTGGTTATTGACCCGGCGAAACGGACGGCCGTAAAGAATGGGGCAGAGGTTTATTTAAAACCCATGGAGTTCGATTGCCTGATGATGCTTGTGCGGAATAAAAACAAGGCGGTCACCAGAGCCCAGCTTTTGGCGGCGCTTTGGGGTGTGGAGTTTGAAGGGGAGACCAGGACTGTGGATGCCCATGTGGGGCGGATTCGCAAAAAGCTGGGCTTTGGGGAGGTCATAAAGACGGTCCCACGGATTGGATATCGGCTGGAGGTGGACGAATGAAGCTGTTTCGTAAACTATATCTGCAGGTGTTTCTGGGGATGTTTATACTGGCTGTGTGCCTGCTTTCTTTTTCTGCGTGGGAGGTAAAACGGCAGGGGATTTTGGAAGCGCGGGAGTATGGAACCGGGCAGGCTGAGAGGAATGCCCTGCGGTTTCAGGAAAAAAATGCAGAGGAAAAAATCAATGTCCTGGGAGACCATCTCCGGGACATTGTTATTTTAAACAATTTTCAGGAATGTTTTGGCAGCAACAGCGTGCTGTGGAGGGATGGAGAGGAGTTGCGCAACCTTTCTCCCTATATTCTGGATCAGGAACTTCTGGACGAAATGCGCAGGAATGCCAGAGTGTCAGAGACGGAAGTCTTTGTCAGCGGCCCCTTTGCGGCGGGAGAGAGGCGCCTGCTGGTATTTTACAAGGCCAGAGCCGGTTTCGGCGAGGAGAATACCTATGGCTTTGCCATTTTCCAGGATGTGACAGAGCTTTATGGGCGTGTGAGAAAACTGGTTCTCTGGGGAATGGCTTTTGCCGGTATTTTGCTGTTTGTGATCAGCCTTCTGCTCTACAAGAAGCTTTATGGGCTGCTTCGTCCTCTCGAAGAGTTAAAATCTGGTGCGGCGGATATTGCGGCCGGAGAGTATGAAAGCCGCATTTTGGTCCGGGGCAGAGATGAGATCGGTGATGTGACAAAAAGCTTCAACCAGATGGCGGAGCAGGTGGAACGTCATATGGAAGAGCTTAGAAAGGTCAACGAAAAGCAGAAGCAGCTTCTTGGGAGCCTGGCCCATGAGATGAAGACTCCTCTCACGGCCATGATCGGAAATGCGGATCTGCTCTTAACAGTACGGCTTAAGGAGGAACAGAGGGAGCAGTCTCTTACTTATATTCTGGAGGAGTCAAAACGCCTGGCACGCTTGTCGGAAAAGATGCTGGAGTTAACCGGCCTGTATGAGAACGGAGGAGCAGGAGCGATCATGAAATGCGTGGAGATTGGCCGACTTTTTGGAAGACTTGAGGGTTTTGCAGCCTTTCGCCTGAAAGAAAAGAGGCTTTCTCTGGAGATGAAAAAGCCGGAAGCGGGGCTTTCTGCCCTCATGGATGAGGATCTGATGGAGAGCCTGCTCCTCAATCTGGTGGACAATGCCTGTAAGGCTTCTGAGACAGGAGGACGGATCCTGGTATCTGCCGACAGCCAGGGAATTTATGTGGAGGATTTTGGAAGGGGAATCCCAAAGGCAGAGATCGGACGGGTGACGGAAGCCTTTTATATGGTGGATAGGGCCAGAGGACGGAGTGCGGGCGGAAGCGGGCTGGGCCTTGCCCTCTGCCGCCAGATTGCCGATATCCACGGCGCAAAGCTTTTGATTGAAAGTCGGGAGCAGGAGGGGACAAAGGTGTCGTTTGTCTGGGGAGAGAAGGATAGGCTGCATGAAGGCGGATAACAGAGGAAAAAACAGCAAAATAGGTTACAGAATGGTTACAAACTGCACCGGACTTGGCCGAATGGGCCGTGGTATGCTACGGGAAGAAACAGGGCTGGGATTCCTGTAACCTATAGTGAGGAGGAAAAATGATATGAACCGAAAAAACATCGTCAGGCTGTGCGGTATGTTTCTTGGTGTGAGCCTGCTTGCCGGCTGTGCGAAGACGCCGGAGGATTCTGTGATAAAGCTGAAAGGTGAGGCGGCGCAGGCCGGTTACGAGGAGGCAGAAACCAGTGGACAGACGCTGAGAGAACTGGTGGAAGCGCCAGAGCACTACGAGAGCGAGACGAAGGATGTCACAGGAAAGCTCAGGGTTATTACAGATGCAAAGGTGGAAATTCCGGAGGCAAAAGGAGCAGGTGTGATCGCTGTGAGCCAGCACCCTTTTGGACAGGAGGAGATCGACCGGATCACAGAGGCGCTTTTCGGGGATGCACAGATTTATGATTATTACAGCTATACAGAGAGGACAAAGGCAGACTGCATGGCCAGGATCGAGGAGCTGGAGGCTTACGTGGCGGCAGGAAACCTGGACCCCTACAACGAGGGAATGGAAGCGGACGGAAATTATGTCTTTGACATCTATGGGGCGATTGAGCAGGCAAAGAGGGAATACGAAAACGCGCCGGAGGAGGCCTCACCGGAGAAAGTCCATCCCCAGTACGGTCTGGAAGTAGGAACCGGCATGGGGGAAAAAGAGGTTCAGGAAGATTCTTTTTCCGGAATTGCCCAGATGTCGGACGGAAGGCTTTATCAGTATGAAATCTTTTCTTATGGGCCAGTTCCCATGGGAGTGCAGATGAAACGGCTGGCTGACACGGAGCATGTGAGTCTGGAACAGCCAGAGTGGAGCACATACGAGAGCGCAAAGAATACGGGGCTTCCTTATCCTGAAGAGGAGGACCTTAAAGAAGACATTGGGATCTCCCTGGAGGAAGCTTGTGGGATGGCGGATGAGAAAGCGTCGGCTCTTGGGTTCTCTGATATGGACCTGGTCTCCTGGGACTATGCCATCCAGAGTAAGGCCGGTGATCTGGGGCCGGAGGGGTTTATGCTTGGGAGTCAGAACCGTGGAGGGTATCTGCTCCACTATGCTAGATGCCTGGATGGGGTTCCGGTCACTTACACCATAGAGGAGGGCGGCGCCTATGAGGACATAGAAGGCGTGACAGAGACTTGGAGCTACGAACGGCTGGATTTTTATGTGACGAAAGAAGGAATTGACCGGCTGGAGCTTAGGAATCAGTACGACATCGGGGAGGTTAGGACGGAACATGCAAAGCTTCTGCCTTTTTCTGATATCATGGAAATCTATGAGAAGATGATGCAGATCCAGAATGGGGACGTGCTGAATTATGAAGATTCCAGAACCTACCGGATCGACCGGATCACCTTGGGGTATAGCCGGATTTACGAACCCTCCACAGACAACAGACAGGGAGTTCTTGTTCCGGTATGGGACTTCTTCGGAAGCTTCGAGGCGCCGGGCAGGGAAACCTACAAAGAGCCAAACCAGAGCTTCCTGACCATCAATGCGGCGGACGGGAGCGTGATCAACCGGAGCCTGGGGTATTAGACCCATGAGACAGGCGTTTGCGGTGGCCCGCTTTAATTTCCGGGGATTTTTTAAGAATCCGAAAGTGATCCTTACTCTGTTGTTTGGCGTGGCACTGTGTTATCTGTTAAGCGGGAGAGTCATGGAGGTGATCGAAGCATACGGGACTCCCGTTCAGCTTGCGGAGCCGTTTTTGTGGACCTTTGGGGATCCTTATTCGATCCTTTTAAGTTCTGTTCTCTTGCTCTTACTTTTTTCAGATATTCCCATGGTGAGCAGCATCACGCCCTATTATCTGTACCGGACGACAAAGGGAAAATGGCTCGCAGGCCAGATACTCTATGTGGCTGGCATAGTCTTTCTCTATACAGGCTTTCTATTTGGGACAACAGTTTTTCTCTGCGGGAGACACAGCTATCTGGGAGACCAGTGGAGTGAGACGGCGGCTATGCTCGCCTACTCGAAGCTGGGGGAGGAGCTTGGCGTACCCTCCACCGTCAAGGTTATGGAGAGCATAACACCTTATGGATGTATGCTGCAAATATTTGGACTTTTGTTCCTCTATGCCCTTACCTTAAGTTTCATTGTTCTGGCGGGAAATCTGGTTTCAGGGAAAAACCGGGGAATGGTATTGGGGTTTCTGTTCAGTCTGTACGGGCTTTTGCTGAACAGGGACGTGGTGTCAGCAGTGTTTGGCTTTCGAGAATATGAGGGATACCGGGCTAATCTGTTGATTGGATGGCTCAGCCCCTTAAGTCATGCCACTTATGGAAAGCACAGCTTTGGCTATGATCATCTGCCGACGCTATGGGAATCCCGTTTTGTATTTTCCGGGCTGATTTTGCTCTTCGCAGGATGGTCTGCGCGGGCGATAAAACGTTATAGTTTCCATTTTTTAGGAGAAAAGAGTTGAAAGAGAGGAGAGAGGATGGGCTGTGAACTGAAACGGATGCTCTCTGGGAGAGGATTTTTGGCTTCGGGGATTCTTGGCTTTTTGGCGATCCTGTCCGGTACCGCCTGGCCAAAGAGAGGAGAGAGCCTGGCCTTTGGAAACTTTCTTGTGCTTACAGAGAACTCTTTTTGCTGCCGGGCGGTCTTTTTTCTTCTGCCCATCGTATCAGTGCTGCCCTGGAGTGACTCCTTTCTGGCAGAGTCGAAAGGGGGCTTTTTGAAAGCCTGCCTTCCCAGACAGGACAGAAGAAGTTATACGGAGAATAAAATTCTCACGGTGGCCCTTGGCGGATTTCTTACCTGGGTGATGGCCGGGCTTTTGACGATGTTTCTTTATTTTCTCGTGTTCTTTCCGATGGAACAAAAAGGAGAGATTTCATTTTCCATGATTTGGGAGCCTCTGTCTGTCCTGGTTCGCTGCGGGATTTTGGGGGCGGTTCTCGCGTCCATCGGAGGATGCGCCGCGGCACTTTTTCGTTCTTCGTATCTGGCGTTTGGCTTTCCTTTTGCGGGATATTATTTCTGCCTGATACTCAAGGAACGATATTTCCAGAAAGCCCTCTGGATGTATCCGCCCCAGTGGATTTTGGGGAGTGCGGACTGGGGGCCTGGGAAGGGGGGACTGTGGCTGTTCCTCCTCCTGTTTCTCGCCGTGGCTGTGGGACTCCATGGGGGAATCTTGTATGGGAGGGTGGAGGAGCTGTGAAAATGGAGAAACTCATGGTAGATTGGAGAGGAGTTTATGGAGCCTTGTATCGAGATCAGAGGTGTGACCAGGCGTTTTGGGGAGGATCTGGTACTTAAGGAAGTGAGTCTTACGATGGAGACGGGCCGGGTCTATGGGATCGTGGGCAACAATGGTTCCGGGAAGACGGTGCTTATGAAATGCATATGCGGTTTTCTCATGCCGACAACGGGAACGATTCGGGTGTTCGGGAAACAGGTTGGGCGGGAAGTGGACTTTCCAGAGGAACTGGGGGTGATCATTGAGTCGCCGGGATTTTTGACCAATCTGACCGGGAGGAAAAATCTGGAGATCTTAGCGGCTCTTGGAAAAAAGATTAAAAAATCAGAGGTCCGGGCTGCCATGAAAAAGGTCGGCCTTGATCCGGATATGAAAAAAGCGGTGGAAAAATATTCCCTTGGGATGCGGCAGAGGCTGGGGATTGCCCAGGCGATCATGGAAGATCCGAAGCTTCTGGTGCTGGATGAACCATTCAACGGACTGGACAAAAACGGGGTTGCGGAGATTCGGCGCCTTCTTTTGGAGCTTAAGGAGGAGGGAAGAACGATCCTTCTGGCCAGCCACAATGAAGAGGACATCCGTATTTTGTGCGATGAGGTATATGAGATGGACGGCGGAGTGCTTGTGCATTCCGTAAAGTCCGACAGTAGAAAAAAGGAAGAGAAAGAGGAGTGGGAAGGATCATGACAGGAAAGAGCAGGAGACGGCCAGCCTGCAGGAAATGGACAGCAGGGGCTCTGACTGTATTTTTTGTGATGTTTTTTGCGGGAGGCGCCCTGCAGGCCGGCGCAGCCGGGCTTTTGACCATGGAGGCCTCTGAGACCAGTCTGGCCGCAGAGGAGACAAAAGAGACAGAAAAGGAAAAAAGGGTGTATCTTGATATTGACAGCCATTATAAATATGAAGGAATGGAACAGAGTTTTTCCGAGGGGTATCAGCCGGTGGTAAAAGATGGAATCCTGCACCTGGTTATTCCTTTTATCACAAAAGGAAATCTGGAAGGAGATCGTCTGAGAGTCAGCCTGATTTTTCCGGAGGGGGCTGGTTCCGCTTTCTTACTTAAAAACTATCAGAAAACGGTGGAAAAGAAACGGTACATTCTGAAGGACGGAAGGATGGTCTGTCTGGAGAAGCCGGGGGAGACGGAACCTCCGGTTCAGATGGGAGAGCGGGAGGGATACCTTTATTCTCTGGATCTTCCTCTTTCTGGGACGGCTGTGGCTGGACAGTATGCCGTGATAGTGCAGGCTGTGGGTTATACAGAAAGGATGGAACAGGTCTCTCTGGAACGCCGAATCTTTATCTCCCTTCCAGAAACAGATAAGTCGGACGGAACTGGAGACAAAAATGAAGGGAACGGTCAAGAAGAAGGGACAGAGCAGGATGAGAGTGGAACGGGGAATGAAGAAGGCGGGGAGACGGGAGAAGGCAGCAGAGAAGAAGACAGCGGCGGCCAGGGAGACAGCGGCAGTCTGGGGGGAGGGGGAGGTCCTGAAGAGGAGTTGATTCGTCAGCCCAAGATTCTGATGGAGGCGTATAATCTTTTTGGAAAGGAACTTACAGCAGGCAGTGAAGAACAGCTTGCCGTTACCTTTCGAAATTGCAGCGGATCACAGCCCCTTTACAATTTAAAGGCGACTGTGTCTGCGCAGACAGAGGGGGTACAGTTTTCGGGCAATTCATTTTATGTGGCCCAGACTGCCCCAGGGGAGGAATTTGTGCTGGAGACGGGCCTTAAGGTCACGCCAGATGCGGAATGCGGAGAGTGCCCTGTTGTGTTCGAATTTGAATATGAGGACAAAAAGGGGAATGCTGTTTCCGGAAAGGAAATCGTCTTATTATCCATAAGACAGCCTGTGGAACTGGAATGTCTGACAGGTGAGATTCCAGGTGTCCTGTACGTCTTGGACACTCTGGAGCTCTCCCTGAAAACCTGTAATGTAAGCCGCGCACCCATTTACAATGTACAGGTCAGCCTGTCGGCAGAAGGACTGTTCCCTGATGGAGAAGTCTTTCTGGGAAATCTGGAAGCGGGGGCCTGGGGAGAGGGAACGATGCACATCTATGTGGGAACCAGGACCATGGAGACAATAGGAAGCGCTCCAGGTGGAAGTGACGGGGAAAAGTACGGGCCAGTGGAGGGAACAGTCACCTTCCGGTATGAGGATAGGGACGGCAAAATCTATGAGGAGACGAAGCCGTTTCAGACAGAAATCAAAAAGGCTCAGATTGTGTCCTTTGAGGTGGAGGAGCCAAAGGAGACCAATTCCTGGTGGATATCTGTTTCAGTTGTGATCTTTGCAGGGCTTTTGCTTGGGATCGTGCTGCTTGTGTTACGGCTTCAAAAGAAGAATGAGCAGCTGGCAGAAAGGAGAGGCTCAGAATGAAGAAAAAGAAGAGAAAACTGTCAGGGACCGACGTGGTGTTTTTGATTTTTTCAGGCGGCCTGCTGGTGTTTTTCTTTACCTTTGGGCTGCAGATGATCCGGGAATTTTCCGAGGAGAAAAACCAATATCAGTCAGTGGTCTCTTTAGACGGTCTGGAGTGGGGGGAGGAGTTTGAGAAGAAGCTAAAAAAAATTCCAGGCATTAGCTCTCTGACTCCGGCAGTCGAGATTCCCGTAAGGCTGAAAGCGGAAACCTATACCATGGAGGCCACATTAACCGGTGTGGAACTTGACGGGCTAAAAAAGCAGGTGTCCCGGTCCAGTGAGGTCCCTTTCGGGAATGTCCCGGTACTGCTTCTGGGTGAAGAGAGCCTTGCGGCTATGACAGACAAAAACGGGCATGAGGCTTCTGAAGAAAAACAGAAGGAACTCATGGAGCGGTATGAGGAAATAAACTGGCAGTACTGTCTGGCCGGAGACGGGAAGGACATAGAAGACTGGAAGCCCTGCCTGGTGGCAGGAACCTTATCTTTGCCAGCCGAAGGAATTTATATGGCATACAGCCAGGCAGAAATGCTCGCAGGAACAAAAGAACAGGAGCGATTTTTACTGACTGTCCGGGGGAAGAAGAATTATGAGAGGGCCCTTGGATATTTTGAAGGGGCGGGGCAGAGATGAGGGAACATGAACCATTCAGTCCGGTTGCCCATTTCCAGGATCAGATGGATACCGTCTTTTGTTATCCAAGTAAAGCTCGTCGGCACAGATCACGTCCTCGATGGCCAGTCCCAGGGAATCGAAGAGGGTGATCTCCTGGGAAGTCTGCCTGCCAGGCGCTTTCTTGCAAAGGACGGCGCCGATGGTGCCTACAATGTGGTTTTCGGCGATCAATCCCTGCGCGAGAGGAATCAAGTATTCGCCGCTCTCGGCTTTGCAGGCATCTTCCTGGTCCACGTACAGGCGTGCCTTTTGCATCAAGTCAGAGGAAACCTCCCGGCTCACCGGGCTGCAGGTGCCCACAGCGTTGATGTGTGTGCCGGGCTTCACCATGTCCCCGGTTAAAAAGGGATCTCTGCTGCGGCAGACACTACAAATAATATCTGCCTCTTTGACGGCTTCAGAGACCGTATCGCATGCAGTGATGAGAAGTCCAGGATAATTTTTCTGCATCTCATCCCGGAAACGCTCCCTGTGAGCCGGAGTGGGGCTCCATACGGTGACGGACTCAATATCCCGTACCTGGCACATGGCTTCCAGATGTGTTACGGCCTGGGCGCCGGAACCAAGGATGGCCAGACGACGGCTTTCAGGCCTTGCCAGAAGCTTTGTGGCGGCGCCGGAGGCGGCGGCAGTGCGTATTTCTGTGATGGCGCAGGCGTCGGCAATGGCCACCGGTTCTCCGTGTTCTTCGTCAAAGAGCAACACTTGTCCCTGGTGGGAGGGATACCCTTCGGCGGAATTGCCGGGATACACGGAGATGATCTTGGCCCCAAAGCGGCCCCTTGCTCCAAGACTGCAGGGCATAAAGGCCAGCGCACCCTTTGAGAGCCCCATGCCAGTGCGGACATTCTGAGTGTTGACACCATTCTCCAGGCCCCGGAATGCTTCCTCCATCAGAGCGATGCAGCGGGACATGGTCAGTCTCTCGTAAATCTCTTCTTTTGATATGACAATCATAAAATTTCCCCCACAATGATAATTACAGTCTGTTCTTGACGATTTTTCCGTCGGAAGCCACAAAAGTGATGTGGTCTGCATCAGCCAGGCAGGAGATATTCTCCAGGGGGTTTTGGTCTGTCACGGCAATGTCTGCCAGATATCCCTCCTTAAGTGCCCCAAGATCCTGGAACCCAAGCAGCCCGGCGGCATAGAGAGTACCGCCCCGGATAGCCTCAAGCTCTGTCATACCGGCCTCCACCATGGCTTCAAACTCCCGGCCCAGTTTTAAGTAGGGAGTGTTCTTTGAATTGGAGAAATCTGTGCCCAAAATGATGCGGATCCCGTGTTCTTTTGCCATGGAGATGGTTTTTTTATTATATTCCGCGCAGATTCTGGCTTTTTCCCTGGCATAAGGAGGGATGCCAGGCAGGTTGGCCACATGGAGGGATATCCAGAGAGTGGATACCAAGGGGATTTTCCGCTCTGCCATGAGCTTAATCTCCCGCTCTGTGAGCATAACGCCGTGCTCGATGCATTCTGCTCCGGCAAGAAGCGCCTGGTAAGCCCCTTCATAACCAGTGCAGTGTGCGGCCACATAACTGTGGTGGCGTCTGGCCTCCCCCACGATGGCGGCAAGCTCCTCTGGAGAGAACTGTACGTCGTCTATCCGGTCCGTGGGGGAGGAAACGCCGCCGGTGGCGCAGATCTTGATGAATTTTGCACCCATGCGGAATTGTTCCCGCACGGCACGGACACAGTCATCAGGACCATCGCAGAGCATGGACAGATGGTCTTTGCTGTTATAATCCTCTTTTGACATTCCGGGGCCCATATCCACATGGCCGGAGGTGATGCCAAGGACTTTTCCTCCCGGCACGATCCTGGGACCGGAAACAGCGCCCCGCGCCACTGCGCGGGAGAGATAAAGTCCGGCTTCCGACATGTCGCGGATGCCGGTAAAGCCTGCCTGTAGCAAAAGCCCAAGCTGATATACACTGCCTAAAAGCTGGTCCCCGAAACACTGGCCGTTTGCAAAGTCACCTGCGTCCTCTGAGCCGGTCAGGTGGGCGTGGGCATCGATGAAACCCGGCAGGATGGTGCCGCCTTTTGCCTCATAGACGGAGGCGTCTGCCGGGATTGGATAAGAATCAGCCTTTCCGGCATAGAGGATGCGGTTTTGCTCCCAGGAAACCACGCCGTTTTCCACAAGTGAGCCGTTCAGGACATCAAGCAGGCGCCCTTTTAATATGTTCAGCATAAACATTCACCTGATTTCTATACAAAATAATACTGTAAGGATAACAAAAAAACTCAGTATTGTCAATAAATACAAGGAAAAACACATATTGACATGTTCAGCTATTGCCTGTATAATAATTCAGGAGTGTTCAGAAGGAACATGACGATGCAATCAGCTGGAATTCTGTTGTGATTACAGAAGGAAAAGCCCCGAATGGAGGAATTGTTTATGAAGAAGATCAAACGTCTATCGGCACTGCTTTTGTGCCTTGCCCTGCTGCTGGCGACAACGGCCTGCGGCACCACCAGTGATGTGCGCCCGGATGCTTCGAAGGATGCAGGTGAGGCGGCAAAGACTACCGCGGCTTCTGGAGAGAGCACGCCGGCCGAACCGGAAGGAGAAAACGGCTCATCGGACACCATCAACATTATGATCCCGGCAGAGCCGGTGACCTTAAATGCCCTGGAGTCCCAGTCCAATCTGGACGAGTATGTGTTCTATCTCACCAGCGCCATGCTCTATCGGTCGATTGATAATGAGCTGGTTCCCGAGTTGTGCGACGCCATGGAAGTCAGCGAGGATGGAACGACTTATACTTATACTTTAAAAGAAGCCAAGTACTCAGACGGTACAGCCGTCACTGCGGCTGACTTTGTCTACTATATGGTGAAGCGCTACCTGACCAGCGAGAACTGCAGCCAGTTTGTTGGCGGAGCGGACACTTATAATGGCGGACTGGATACCTGTGAGGGAATTTATGCTGAGGATGACAAGACTTTTGTGGTACGGCTTGCGGAGCCGATCACTACTTTTGACGGCAGACTGGAGATCTATCCGGTGAACCAGGCTTATGCCGAGGGCAAAGGGGAGAGTTACGGCGGAACGCCTGCAGACCTTCAGTATTCCGGACCCTATATTCTGGACGACTGGACAGTCGGAACCAGCCTGACGCTCCGCAAAAATCCGGACTATATCAGTGCGGCAGAGTTATTCCCTCTTGAACATGTGAACCTCTACTATTCCGGCGATGCCTCCTCCCTCTATTCCCGGTATGCCAGCGGGGACGTGGATGTGGTGGTTTCCATCAATGACACAGTGGTGGAGGCTTTTGGTGAGGAGAATTGTTACCGCTTCAGCAGCGGGAATATTTACGGTATTGAGTTCAACAGCACAGGATTTACTTACACAGACGGGGACGGCTTTGTCTCCCGCGGGGAGGAGGTCACGGCGCTTATGCAGAACGAAAATTTCCGCAAGGCTCTGTGCTTTGCCCTGGACCGGGAAGCCATCTGTGCGGCAGTCTCTCCCAGCGCTGAGCCTACCAACCGCTATGTGAATTCCGACATCAAAGGGACTGGAGACACCTCTTATGTGGAAGAGTTTGCTCTGTCTGAGGTGGCTCCGCTTTCCGGCGACGCCGACGCGGCCAAGGCATATCTGGCAAAGGCCCTGGAGGAACTGGGCTACGGCGACGTGTCGGAGCTTCCTGCCATCCGTTTCCTGACCTTTGAAAATCTCCAGCAGAAGACCATGGCAGAGACCTTTGTCTCTCAGTGGAAGGAGATTTTGGGTCTGGAGAACATTGAGATCAACCTGCAGCCCATCCAGTCGGCTATTATGTCCATGGTCTACATGGATTATGATCTGTATCTGCAGCAGCTGACACTGAATCCGGACGACATGGTGGAACTGCTGTCTTACTGGGAGACGGCCGGTTCCGTTTCCGACGCGGCAGGCTTCCAGGCCGGAGGAGCGCCGGCCATGATGGCTTCGATCCATGCGGATGCAGAGTATGACGCCCTGGTAGAAGGCATTTACCGGAATTTTGACGATGCCTCCCGCCTGGCAGACATGGCGAAGGCAGAGCAGATGCTCTACAGCTCTTATGTATATTTCCCGATTATGGCCGGCGGCGGCTACGGGATCAGTAAGGACTATGTCCATGATTTTGTGAACCCTTATGTGGAGGGCGGCTATGGCCTGGCCCATACCACGTTGGACGCACACTGAAACAGATGATCTGCAGGGGAGGCGGCTTAACATCCAGTCTCCCCTGCCTGCATAATGACACCGATGCCATCCGGTTTAAAAGGAGGCGCCTTTATGGCAAAATACATATGTAAGCGGCTGCTTATCTCCCTGGCCACAATCTGGCTCATTGCTACCGTGTGCTTTTTTCTGATCAGGCTGCTGCCTGGAAATCCCTTTCTGGTGGCCAATCCTCTGGATATGACGAATGCAGAACGGCTCATGGACTATTACGGGTTAAACGATCCTCTGTGGGAACAGTACCTCCGTTTTATGGGAAACCTGGCTCATCTGGATTTTGGATATTCCCTGGCTCATGCGGGCCGGTCGGTGAATGAGGTCATTGCCCTTTATTTTCCGGTGACCGCCCAGCTGGCCATCCAGGCTATGATCTTTGGCATTCCCACAGGGATCCTTCTTGGAATCCTCTCTTCCTACCACAGAGGAAGCGGACTGGATGTGTCTGCCCAGATGCTGACCATTCTTACCACGGCCATTCCCGCCTATGTGCTGGCGGCTGTTTTTCAGCTTTTATTCAGCGTGACGCTTGGCTGGTTTCCGGCAGGCGGGTGGGCTTCCTGGAAGTACACCGTGCTTCCCACACTCTGCCTTTCTCTGGGCCTTGTGGCCAGCTATTGCCGTTCCATGCGGACGCTTATGCTGGAGGTGGGGCAGCAGGATTATCTCAGGACTGCCAGGGCCAAGGGGCTTTCGGATCTGCGAATCATTTTTTTTCACCAGATCCGCAACGCTCTCCTTCCTCTGCTCACCAATATGGGGGTGGAGATTGCGGGCCTTCTGATGGGCTCTTATGTCATCGAAAAGATTTTCTCGGTGCCAGGTCTTGGGAAGTATTTTGTCACCAGTATCAACGAGCTGGACTACACTATGGCGCTGGGCCTGGTTGTGTTTCAGGCGTGTGTGGTGGTGACGGCCAATTTCATTGTGGATTTGCTCTATGGCGTAGTGGATCCGCGGGTCAAACTTGACTGAGGAGGTAGCGGTATGGATATTCAGAAAAAAATCACACTGGATTTTACCCCTGTGGATCCTGGCCTTAGGGATGCAGATCAGATCGTCCGCCCGTCGGTCCGCTACTGGCCGGAGGTGTGGAAACGGCTCTTTAAAAATAAGCTGGCAGACGTGTGTATGGGAATCATTCTCCTTATGATCCTGCTGGCAGTTTTTGTCCCCGTGTTTTCATCTTATAAATACGATGCCACAGATCTGCTCCACACCAATGTGAAACCCTGTCTGGAGCATCTGTTCGGGACGGATGCCACTGGCCGGGACATGTGGACCAGAGTGTGGGTGGGAGCCAGGGCTTCTCTTGCCATCGGTTTTCTGGGGGCGCTCACACCCTTTGTCATAGGAGCCGCCATAGGCGCCATATCCGGTTGGTGCGGCGGCTGGGTGGATATGGCGATCATGCGCATCTGCGATATCATGCTCTGTATTCCCTCGATGATCTATATGATCCTGATCCTGATGCTGATGGGCGGCAGCGTCCAGGCAATGGTGGTGGCGATGGCCATTTCCAACTGGATGGGCAGTGCCCGGAATTTCAGGGGCCGCATTCTGCAGTTTAAGAACAGAGAGTTTACCCTTGCGGCCAGGCTTCAGGGGGCGGGAGGTCTCAGGATCGTGTTCCGGCACATTCTGCCTAATATTCTGGGAAATATTGCCGTGAGCTTATGCGGCTCGGTGCCAGGCGCCATTTTCATGGAGGCGGGCATGAGCTATATTGGGCTGGGGGTGACTCCGCCGCGTACCTCACTGGGACAGCTTTCCACCGCAGGGATCGGAAGCTTCCTGCTCCCGTCCCAGTTCCATCTGTTCCTCTATCCGGCCATTGTCATCTCCGTGATGATCTTTGCGTTTTTTATGTTTGGCAACTGTCTGCGGGATGCCCTTGACCCCAGGCTCAGGGATGAGGAGTATAATGCCAGGCGCTTTAGAAAACTTCGCAGACAGATGAGAAAGGCGGTGCAGTGATATGGCGGACAGACTGATTACCGTGGAGGATCTCAGAGTCTCCTTCATGACTGCGTCCGGGGAAATCCAGGCAGTGCGGGGCGTGGATTTTTATTTAGACCGGGGGGAGACGCTGGCGATTGTAGGCGAATCCGGCTGCGGAAAATCTGTGACGGTGCAGACCATCATGCGTCTTTTGCAGGAGCCGCCGGCCCTCATTAAGTCTGGTTCCATCCGCTATACCAACGGCGATGTGGACATGGATATTGCTACCAGAACAGATAAGCAGATGCGCGCGTATCGGGGAAAGGAGTTTTCCATGATCTTTCAGGATGCCATGACTTCCTTAAATCCCACGACCAGGGTGGGCAGACAGATCGTGGAGGGAATTTTGCGTCATCAGGATCTTTCTTCCAGGGAGGCAAAGGAGAGGACAATTAAGCTTCTTTCCCAGACGGGGCTTCCTGCCCCAGAAACGGTATACAACCGTTATCCCCATACCCTCTCCGGCGGACAAAGACAGCGGGTTATGATTGCCATGGCGCTATCTTGTAATCCGGCGGTGCTCTTTGCCGATGAGCCGACGACGGCTCTTGACGTGACCATCCAGGCGCAGATTTTGAACCTGATGAATGACATCAAGAGGCAGCGGAACATGAGTATCATCTTTATCACCCACAATCTGGGGGTGGTAGCCAGGATGGCCGACCGGGTGGCGGTCATGTATGCCGGACAGATCGTGGAGGCCGGGTCTTTGCGGGATATCTTTTATCGTCCCAGACACCCTTATACCTGGGGCCTTTTGGGTTCTGTGCCGGATCTGAGAATGAACCTTTCCACAAGACTTGCCAGCATTCCCGGTACGCCTCCGGATCTGTTTGCTCCGCCTGCGGGATGTCCTTTTGCCGCGAGATGTGCCTGGTGCATGAAAGCCTGCATGGATGTTATGCCAGGAGAGTATCCGGTTTCCGAGGGACATATGGCCAGGTGCTGGCTTTTGGACAGAGAATGTGAGACAGAAGTGATCCCGCCTGTGGGCCGGGACAAAACCGTGTTTAAGACAGACCGAAAGGAGGAAGTCCATGGCTGACGGAGTTTTGCTGGATGTACAGCATCTGAAAAAGTATTTTCGTCTAGACCGCCGGCAGACGCTCCACGCGGTGGACGACGTGTCCTTCCAGATCCGGACCGGCGAGACTTTAGGACTGGTGGGGGAATCTGGCTGCGGCAAGACGACGGTGGGGAGGACTCTGGCAAGGCTCTATGAACCTGACGGCGGAAAGATCCTTTTTCACGGGCAGGATATCGGGGCCTTTAGCCGCCGGGATATAAAGAAAAATAACCTCGCTTCCAAAATACAGATGATTTTTCAGGACCCCTATGCTTCTCTGAATCCTTATTTTACCATTGGGGAAATCATCTCGGAGGGGCTGGAGCTTCACCATATCGGGGAAAGCCGGGCAGAGAGGAATGAAATGGTTTATGAGCTTTTGAGGCGGGTGGGACTTCACACAGAGCATGCAAACCGGTTTCCCCATGAGTTTTCCGGCGGCCAGCGCCAGCGGGTGGGCATTGCCAGAGCGCTGGCTTTAAACCCGGAGTTTATCATCTGTGACGAAGCCACATCTGCGCTGGATGTGTCGGTGCAGGCCCAGGTACTCAACATGTTGATCGACCTGAAAGAGAGCATGGGCTTAACTTATCTGGTGGTGGCCCATGACCTGAGTCTGGTGCGTTACATTTCTGACCGGGTGGCGGTTATGTATCTGGGGCAGCTGGTGGAGGCGGGCTCCGTGGGGGAAGTCTACGGGCACCCCATGCACCCTTATACCATCGGGCTTCTGGAGGCGGTTCCCATCGCAGACCCGGATTATGAGGCGGAGCATCTGAGCACTCCGGTACAGGGCGACATCGGTTCTCCGGTGAATCCAGGCCCGGGCTGCCGTTTTGCAGGCCGCTGTCCTTATGGGGACGATGAGTGCCGGCGCCGGACGCCAGAGCTTACAGAAACAGGAGGAGATCATCAGGTGGCCTGCTTCCACCCGGTGAAATAAAAAGCGGGGTATGAGAGATATGCAGTGTTTTGAATTTGACAGACTGGTGGAGCGGGCCGGTGCAGGCAGCCTCAAAGAAGCCATGACACCCTTGGCGGTAAAGGAGGCGGGGCTTGTCAGCTACTGGGGTGCAGAATTTGAGTTTCCAGGCTGCCCGGCCTTCTCCGAGGGGGTGGCAGAGTGCGCCAGGCGGGGGCTTTATGCGTTCACGAGGCAGGATGATGCTTACAACGAGCGGATTGTCTGGTGGCTTAAGGCCATGCGGGACTGGGAGATCAGGCCGGAATGGATCGTACCCACCCACGGCACTATCTTTGCCCTGGCCACAGCCATCCGGCTCTTCGTGGGAGAAGGGGAAAATATGATCGTCATAACCCCAGGCTACAATCGTTATAAGCAGGCGGCGGACCGTCTGGGGAGGGGCACCGTCACAAGCCGGATGGATTATGACGAAAAAACCGGCTGTTATCAGATCGACTGGGAGTATCTTTCCCAAAAACTGTCCAGGGCGGAAAATAGGCTTCTGGTGGTCTGCAATCCCAACAATCCTACAGGGCAGACGCTTAAGGAGGAAGAGTTAAAACACATTCATGAGCTGTCCATGCAGCATCAGGTGCCGGTGTTTTGCGATGAGATCTTTGCAGAGGTGATACTGGAAGGCGGGACCATCACCCCTTTTGGAAAGGCAGCCGGGCCGGACAGCCTGGCTATAACCTGTACCTCTCTTGGGAAATGTATGAGCCTTACAGGAGTCAACCATGCCAATGTGATCATTCCAAACGAAAAGCTCAGGGAGCGTTATATCTGCCAAAAATATGCCGACCATTACGGTTCCATTGATCCTATGCTCTATTCTGGCGTGCAGCACGCCTGCACCCAGGCGGGAAAGGAGTATGTGCTGGCTTTGAGGGAGGTGGTCCGAGAGAACCGCCGGATACTGACAGAGGGACTTGGTCGCCTGCTTCCGGAGGCAAACCTGGTCCCTGCCAAGGCAACCTACCTTTGCTGGATCGACTATTCCGGTCTGGGCCTTGGAGATAGAGCACTGGCCGGATTCTTGGAGAGGCTTCTGTTTGCGGGGGATGCCGGGTCAGAATACGGAGCCTCCGATCAGTTTTACCGCTACAGCATTGCTGTGCCCACATGGGCGGTGGAAAAATCCCTGGCTTATATGGAGAAAATGCTGTGAGATACGAATATACGGGCTTCGGCCCTGGTGTCAAGTGCAAAAACTCAAGTATGGCAATGAAGGAGGAAATTAGCTGATGAAAATTGTAGAAGAAGCGAAGGTCCGCGAACTTGTGACGCCTGAAGAATGTGTAAAGATCATGCGGCAGGCCCTTTCTGATCTGGAGAAAGGCAGATACGATATGCCGCCCAGAATGGTGGTTACACTGCCCAATACGGCGGTGTTTGGTTTTATGCCCGCCTATGTGGGGGATTATTTCGGGGCGAAAGTCATCACCGCCTACGGGCCCAACGCAGGGACCGGGTATCCCACCCACATCGGCTATGTGATGCTGTTTGAGGGGGAACACTGTACCGTAGCGGGGATGGTAGACGCCACGGCTGTGACGGAGCTTCGTACCGGTGCGGTCAGTGCCGTGGCGACAGACTACCTGGCGAGGAAGGACGCCCATACTCTGGGGATTGTGGGCGCGGGAGCGCAGGCCAGGAGCCACATGGCGGCAATTCGGACTGTGCGAGACATCAAGAGCGTCAGGGTGTATGATATCCGCGAGGAGGCGTCCAGAGCGTTTGCAGAAGAGATCAGTGGGAAATATGGCGTGCCGGTCACAGTCTGCGGCAGTGTGCGGGAAGCAGTCCAGGAAGCGGATATCGTCTGTACGCTGACTCCGGCCAAAGAGGCATATCTGACGAGGGATATGATAAGGCCCGGTACTCATGTCAATGCGGTGGGGACCTACACGCCCACCACGAGAGAGGCGGCCAGCGACTTGGTGGCAGCCTCACGGCTCTATGCGGATCAGACGACGGCCATGAAGGCAGAGAGCGGAGAGTATCTGATACCGCTTAAGGAGGGGCTGATTACGGAGGAACATATTGTGGGAAGCATTGGGCAGGTGGTCAACAAAGAGGCGCCGGGCAGGGGAAGTGACGAGGAGATCACCCTTTTTGCGGCCCTTGGACTGGCGGTGGAGGATATCGCCTGCGCGAAATATGTGTTCCTCAAGGCAAAGGAGAGTATTTCATGACAAAGCAGACACTGGCGGAAAAAGTCTATCAGAAGGTGCGGGAGGATATCGCCAACAAGAAGGTCCTGCCCGGTCAGATGCTGGTGGAAAATGACATCTGCCGCAGCTATGGGGTCAGCAAGGCCACGGCGGGAGAGGTCCTGCACCGGCTAACCCAGGAAGGGATTTTAAAGAGTTATCCCAGAAAGGGCTACCAGCTCAATGTCTATGATGAGGTGGATTTCAGGAAGATTCAGGAGCTTCGGTATGCGATGGAGGCGCTGGTGGTCCATAAGATCATCATCGGCACGGACAACGGGAAATTGAAACGGAGATTTTCACAGACGGAGAAGATGGAAAACGCGGACTTTCATATGGAGTTAGCCAGGATGGTGGATGATCCCTTTATCCTGGAGGCGTTGGAAAAACTGCTTCTGAAGGCGGACTCTACTTATAAAGATGTGGCTCAGGGGCCGGAGGTGGAGGCGGCATTCAGAAAGCGTCACCGCACCATCATTGAGAGACTGCTCCTTAAGGACGAGGCGGGCGCCCTTGGGGCATTGCGGGAGGATCTGCGGATCGACGGAAGGGAGGAGCCCCAGGAGCAGCTGGACCTTTCCAAGTGTTTTACCACCAGCCTGATGGCCGACATGGTTTATCTCAATGATCCGCAGCTTTCTGCGGACGGAAAAAGGGCGGCTGTCACACGCTTTAAGGCCCGGGTGGAGGACGGACGCTTTTATGCCGGCTCCATATTGGTAGATCTGAAGACATCAGAGGAGATGAAGCTTGGCGCCGGCGAGAATGTGAAAGCAGTGCGGTTTGCGCCGGACGGCTCCTTTGTAAGTTATCTTTCTGACGAGAGCGGCGAACTGCAGCTTTACATTCAGTATGAAGACGGGACAGTGAGGAAGCTCAGCAGCCTGCGCCATGGGATTACACGCTACGAGCTTTCTCCCACAGGGGACCGGTTTGTGTTTGAGGCGGCTCTCTGGCCGGAGGAGCTTAAAGGTAGCCTGGCCATTAAGGAAATGACAAAAGAGGAGAAGGAGGAGTGGCTTAAGGAGCGGGAATGGGCGCCCATGGAGATCACGGAGATTGACTATAAGCGGGATGAATGTTACGGTGTCAGGGACGGAAGCTTAAGCGTCATCGGCACAGTGGATCTTCTGGGAAACCAAAGGCTTCTGACGGACGAAATCCCCTATACCTATCCCTCATTTTCTCCGGACGGGCAGAAAATTGCCTGTTATGGGAATCCCCATAAGGGGGCGGCTTTTTCCAGGAAGGAGCTTTTCGTGCTGGACACCGTTTCCGGTAAGCAGGTGAAGCTTACGGAGGGAGAGAGGCTTTCCGGTGACGTGCGCCCCTTATTTACGGCGGACGGGGAGAGCGTCATCTACCCCGCCTGGTATTCCAAAGAGGACTGCAGCATCCTTTATCTTTACAGGAGGAATCTTTCCGGCGGCGAGGCGGTGAACCTGTTTGACCCGGAGAAGGAGGAGGTTTCCTCCGGGGCCTATGGCTATCCCTTAAGCCGGACCCAGTACGGGGAAGAGAAGCCTTGGTTTTATGCACAGGGGGAAAAGGTCTGGTTTTTGTGCGCCTGGAAGGGAAAAGAAAATCTTTATCAGATTTCGGTAAAGGGAAAGAGCGTACCGAAGCTTTATCTGGAAGGAGATTATTCTATCCATGAGTTCTGCCTGCCGGTGAAGGGAAAGCTGCTTTTAACCCGAGGTGATTATCACACGATCCGGGAGCTTTATCTTTATGACAGCCGGGGCGGGGAGTTTAAACGGCTGTTGGATTCTAATCCGTGGCTTAAGGGCTGCAGGATGGGAGAGGTTGCGGCCTGTGACATTTTGAGTCTGGATGGGAAGACATCGGTGCATGGCTGGGTCTGCAAGCCGGCGGATTTTGTGCCGGGCGAAAAGTATCCGGCAGTGCTGTATATCCACGGAGGGCCGGAGGTTTGCTATACCAATGATTTCTGGCACGAGATCCAGGCGCTTTCGGGGGCCGGCTTTGCGGTAGTGTACTGTGATCCCAGAGGCTCTGCAGGCTATGGCCTGCGCTTTGCAAGCAACAGTGACTCCTGGGGGGAAGCGGCCTACGAAGATCTCATGGGCTTTCTGGACTATGCCGTTTCCCTGGGCTTTATCGACGAGGATCAGCTTGGGATCACAGGAGGAAGTTACGGCGGTTATACCACCTGCAAGATCATTATGAGAAATCACAGATTTCGGGCGGCGGTGGCCCAGAGAACCTTTGTGAATAAGGCCACCTCTTACGGGACAGGGGACATGGGCTTTTACTCTGCCGGGATGGACTGGAGTGAGGTGAAGATAAAAGACTGCCTGCTGGAGCGCTCTCGTACCAGTATCATTCGAGGTATGGATCAGATCGACACGCCGCTTCTTTTGCTCCACGGCTATCAAGACTACCGGTGTTCCTTCGAGCAGTCGGAGCAGATGTTTGTCTCCATGCACCAAAGACGGCCGGAGGTACCGGTGCGGCTGGTTATGTTTCCCGGGGAGAATCACGGCGTCAGCCGCACCGGCCTGCTGCATTTCCAGCAGAGACATGTGCAGGAGATGATTGACTGGTTCACAAGGTTTTTGAAGGAGGGCGCCGATGGAACAGAATAAAAAGAAAAACAGCGGGTTCGGTGATTTTGACAAAAAAGAAGGCATTTCCTTTGGCCATTACCTGGAGGAATCAGACCAGCTTTTGTTTGCAGATTCCAGTTATGACGAAGAGACGGGGAGGAGACGGAGCGAGATCGTTCTTCTTGACCGGAAAACCGGAGGGCGAAAGCGGATCGGGGCCGGAGGAGAGGGGGAAGGAAACCCCTGCCTCAGTCCGGACGAAAAGCGAGTCCTGTTTCTTTCGACCGTCCAGGGACAGGGGCGGCAGCTTTTTGTGTACGATTTGGAGACGGATGTCTGTACCCAGATTACTACCATGCGTTTTGGACTCATGGACCCTCTGTGGAGCCCGGACGGGACGAAAATTCTTTTTACTTCCTCCGGCTCAGATCTCATGGACGAGGACTGGCTCCAGACTGTGGCGGATCCAAAGGAGGAGGCCCGCTATAGGCGGGAACGGGCCAAGGAACCGGTGGTCATCACGGATTTTAGCTACAAATTTGACGGACTGGGCTTCGCCCAGCCGGAGGTTATGCACCTGTGGGTGGTGGAGGCGGACGGACTCACTAAGGCCCGCCGCATTACTGCCGGGAAAGCCAATTTCATGCACGGTGCCTGGGCTCCGGATTCGAAACATGTGCTCTGTGAATCGAATCTATATTGTGACAAAGCCCTTGGCATTGCCATGGATCTTTTGTATATTGATATTGAAACCTGCAAAATGGTTCGGGTGACAGAAGACAAAATGGTGGTTTCTTATCCCAATCCGGTGCGGCCTGTGTTCACTCCGGACGGAAAGTATATCATCATCGGGATTTTGGATTATACAGACAGGAAAGACCTGGACGGCACCTATCCTTCCTGTACCCTTTACCGGGTTACGCCGGATGGAAAAGAACTGACGCCGATCTCAGAAAAGACAGACGAGTGCTTTGACACGGTGCAGTTTGCCTACAATGCGGGCTGCGGAGCGGGGCTTGAGAAGGTACGGGTTTCCTCGGACGGCCAATATGTGCTGTTCCACACAAGCTCCAGGGGAGAATGCCGGATCTTTAAGACGCCCATTTACGGGGAAGATCATAAGCCGGTATCCCTGACCAGGGGGAAATATGCCCATAACGGGATGGGAGAGCCAAAAAACGGAAAAGTGCTTCTCAGTCAGTCAGAGACAGATGTGCCGGAAAGCTACGTGCTTCTGGACGAGATTACCGGTGAAACCGAATTATTATATCAGTCAAATGCAGACTGGACAGTAAAAAAGGCCCTGAGCCGGGCAGAGGACTTTTTCTTTGATTGTCTGGACGGGATCAGCAAAGTTCACGGCTTCTGCCTTCCGCCCCAGAACAGAGAGGCTGGAAAGAAATATCCCTGTATCGTCTATGTCCACGGCGGTCCCCATCCTTTCTATACCTATGGCTTTGACATGGAGATGCAGGCTTTTGCAGGAAACGGCTTCGGCGTATTGTTCTGCAATCCCAGAGGCTCTTCCGGGTATGGGGATGAGCACCGGAAGATTGAGTATGCCTTTGACGGAAGCGCCTACATAGATATCATGCAGTTTGTCTCGGAAGCTGTAAGACGCTTTGACTGGATTGACGCAGACCGTTTGGGGCTTACCGGAGGCAGCTACGGGGGCTATATGACCAATTATGCCGCCAGCCGTACTCGGCGTTTTAAGGCATTTATTACACAGCGTTCCATAAGCAATGATCTGATCAACTATGCCTCCAGCGATATGCAGGGAGATTCCAGCGCCTACCCCACCTTTGGGGAGTTTATGGACCACGAGGTGGAGCGTTCGGTGATCTGTGGTATGGAGAAAGTCAGCGCCCCCTTCCTGATTCTTCACGGTGTGGACGATCTGCGCTGCCCGGTGGAGGGGGCCCATCAGCTTTTTGTGGCGCTGAAAGACAGCCATCCGGAGGATTTCCCCGTCAAGCTGGTGTTGTATCCCCACTGTGCCCACAATCAGCCGACCCACCCCGGCCAGCTTCGTCATTATTACCAGACCATGCTGGACTGGTTTAAGGCTTACTTATAGGGAGGTTTGTCATGTACCATGTTTCTGTTTGTTTGACCCCGGACTGGGACGGGGAGAAGATCACGGACCTGGCGGTGAGGATTCGGGCAGATATTCCCGCCAGGAAAGGAGAGCCCTTATTTTTGATCAATCTGGTGACGATTTTTAAACCCTTTACAGAGCTTTCAGAGCCGATGGCTCTGGAGGGGGACGGGAAAAAGCTCCCGCTTCTTATGCGTGAGGAGGAGAAGCCTCCCATAAAGCAGGGGGTCTATGTGCCGGAAACAAGCAGCGATGGGTGGACGCTTTGCTATCAGTTAAAGCTGGCCCCGGGAGGCAGGAACCCGGTCTTTGATTTGGGATATGAAAAGGGCGGTATGAACGGCGCCGGAATGACCTTTATGCCTGCCTTTTATACGGAGGACGAGGTCGAATATACCTTATCTTGGGAGCTTTCTGCACTGCCCGGGGAGGCTTTGGGGGTATGGAGCTTTGGACAGGGCACAGTCCGGCGCACAGGAAATGACAGAACCTTGATGGAAACCTTTTATGCTGCCGGGCTTTTGGACTGTGTGCGGCTGGGAAACTTCAGCTATTACTGGTTTGAAAATGACAGGATTTTGGACAATGCGGTGGCGACATCTCAGATCTTTCGCTATGAGAGTCGGTTTTTCCGGGACAAAGGAGAACCCTACACGATTTTTGTCCGGCACACGGACGGGGATGAGATCAGGGCGGGCGGGACAGCCTTGGCCCGTTCTTATATGTATCTCTACCGGGAGAATGAGCAGCTGGATCCTGTCTGGCTCAAGTTTCTTTTTGCCCATGAGATGGTCCACAACTGGATCCATCTAAAAGACGAACCTTTCGGAACCTGCACCTGGTATGTGGAGGGGATGGCAGAGTATTATTCTGCTGTGCTTCCCCTCCGGATGGGAGTTGTGACCGGGGAAGAGCTGGCGGATCAGTTAAACAGACGGGCGGCGGATTACTATGAGAACCCAAAGCGGCATGCATCCAATGGAGAATGCGGCGCTGGGCTGATGGCGGACAGGGAACTCACCAGGGTTCCCTATGGCCGGGGGTTCTTTTACTTGACCCATGCAGACAGCCGGATCCGGCAGGCCACAGGAGGGATGTGCTGCCTGGACGACGTGACGCTTGTCCTGAATGAAAAATTCCGGGAGGATGACTCCATTCAGAATGAGGCGTGGATAGAAGAATACGGAAAGTATGTGGGGGAGGAAACGGCCCTCGCAGAATATGAGTATTTCCGGGACGGGGGCCTGGTGATCCCGGCTGTGGACTGCTTTGGAGGAGCGGTGACGGTAAAGAAGGAGCAGGGGGCGGTCCGGGAGACTGGGGAGACCTGTGATATCTGGAAATTTTATGCAGAGGAATGATGGAATTGATTGATCGGAACTATCTGGAGGAATTTGCGTATTTTGGGGATCGGATCTATATGGACTGTTCGGCCATGGGGATGCAGCCAGAGCGGACCAGACGGGCGGCGGGGGAGTATCTCCTGCGGTTTTCCGATTCTCTGGGCCGGGACCCGCAGGTATTTGGCTCTGAAATCTGCGGGCGGGGAAAGCGGGCTCTTGCAAGGCTGGTCGGCGGAGAACCGGAGGACATTTTCTTTACGATGAATACCACCTGGGGGAATAATCTTCTGGCGAAAGGGCTTCCTTTAGAGGCAGGCAGCCAGGTATTGGTGTCCGGCGGGGATTTTCCCAGTGTCTACATGCCCTGGACGGCAAGGCAAAAGGAAGGCGTGGAGCTTGTAGTGCTTCCTGGAAAGAACGGCGTGGTGGCGGCAGAAGATATGATTGCCGCTATGACGGAGAGGACCAGAGTGGCCTGCGTATCCCTGGCCCAGTCTTCCTCTGGCTATGTGACGGATATCCGAAAGCTGGCGAGAGCGTGCAAAGACCGGGGAATCCTGCTTTCTGTGGATGCGGTTCAGGCAGTAGGAAGGCTTCCCGTCCACGTAAGAGAGATGGAGATTGACGTCCTGTCGGCTTCCAGTTATAAAGGACTTCTGGGGGCAATGGGAGCCGCTTTTTGCTGGTGCAGGCCGGAGGTGATGGAGCAGATCACACCGCTCTATCTCGGCGGAAATATTGAACAGGGATATGAGCTGCCTCTTGGCCGGTTTGACGGGGAGAAGGTCCGACTGGGGATCCCCTCCTATGCGCACCGGGCGGCCCGCATGGAGACCGGCACCATGAACCTTATGGGAATCCACACCATGACAGAGAGCATAGAGATGTTATTGGAGATCGGTATTGAAAAGATTGCAGGACAGATCCGTGAGGTGGAAACCTATTTCAGAGAGCGGATGAAGGAGGCAGAACTTCCCATTCGGTTCCTGGGAAGTGACGACCCTGATACCTGGGGTGGGAGCGTCAGTTTCCTTTATGATCTTTCTCGCAGGCCCAGGCTGGAACAGGCTCTTTCGGAGGCTGGGATTTATGTGACAGTGCGGGACTATCTGCGGGTGAGCTTTCATTATTATAATACGAAAGAACAGGCAGAGCGGCTTGTCTTTGTGCTGAAGCAGGCGCTTGGTTGATGACCGCCACGAGAACTTTTTTCGGACAATTTCTTGCTGCGCGGTTTGCTTATATGGAGCTGAAACAAAAATGTGAAAACTCAAGGATAAAAACACTTGCAATCTCTGGAAAAGTGTGTTATAGTTGATACGATAAAAATAAGACAGGATGATGAAGAGTGGGCGCGGGTCCACTCTTTCTTTTGCGCAGGCACAGAGAGAAAGGGGTCAGGTCATGCTGACACGGAGAGAGGACATTGAAAAGAGGACGGAGGAGCTTGTGCTTCCGATTCTTGCGGCCCATGAGTTTGAACTGGTCGATGTGGAATTTGTCAAGGAAGGCGGAAACCTTTATCTGAGGGCCTACATCGACAAGCCGGGCGGAATCGCAGTGGACGACTGTGAAACCGTGAGCCGGGCATTAAGCGATCTTCTGGACAGGGAAGATTATATTGCGGACAGTTATATTCTGGAGGTCAGCTCTCCGGGACTTGGAAGACCTTTAAAAAAGGAAAAAGATTTTGTCAGGAGTATGGGAGAAGAGGTAGAGGTCCGTCTGTACCGCCCGAAGGATCACAGAAAAGAATTTCAGGGGGTGCTGTCCGGTTACGACGGGATGTCAGTGACGATTGAGACGGAAGAAGGGGAACGGATATCGTTTGAAAAAGGAGAGATCGCTCTGATAAGGCTGGCCTTTGATTATTGAGTATTGTTTGAACGGACTTTTAAGCATGGATCAGAAAAGAACAGGTTCCGTGTGGGAAGTGAAGAGGAGGAAACGGAAAAATGAAAGAAAACAAGGAATTGAAGGAAGCCCTTGAGCTTTTGGAAAAAGAGAAAGATATCAGCAAGGAAACTCTTCTGGAAGCCATTGAGAATTCTTTGATTCAGGCATGCAAAACCCATTTCGGAGGGAGAGCGGACAATGTAAAGGCTATGGTGGACAGAGAAAGTTATAACTTCTCCGTGTATGCTGAGCGGGAGGTGGTGGAAGAGGTGGAGGATCCGCTTCTTCAGATTTCTCTGGAGGCAGCCAGAGAGATTGATCCCCGTCTGGGAATCGGGGATATCGCGCAGGTACAGATCAAGTCAAAAGAATTCGGGCGGATCGCGACACAGAATGCAAAGAATGTGATTTTGCAGAAGATCCGCGAGGAAGAACGGAAGGTTCTTTTTAACCAGTATTACGGAAAAGAAAAAGAAGTGGTTACCGGTATTGTTCAGCGGTATCTGGGGAAGAACGTCAGTGTCAATTTGGGTAAAGTGGATGCCATGCTGAATGAGAACGAACAGGTGAAAGGAGAAACCTTCCTGCCGACGGAACGGATCAAGGTCTATATCCTGGAGGTTAAGGATATGACAAAAGGACCCAGGATTCTGGTATCCAGAACCCATCCAGAGTTGGTAAAACGGCTGTTTGAGTCAGAGGTGACAGAAGTAAAAGAGGGGATTGTGGAGATCAAGAGCATTGCCAGGGAGGCAGGCTCCAGGACCAAGATGGCAGTACACTCCAATGATCCAAACGTGGATCCGGTGGGAGCCTGTGTGGGTATAAACGGAGCCAGAGTGGGAGCTGTGGTGGAAGAGCTTCGGGGAGAAAAGATTGATATCATTAACTGGAGCGACAATTCAGCTATTTTGATTGAAAATGCCTTAAGCCCTGCCAAAGTCATCTGTGTTGTGGCAGATGACGATGAAAAGAGTGCGCAGGTGATCGTGCCGGATTACCAGCTGTCTCTGGCTATCGGCAAGGAGGGGCAGAATGCAAGGCTTGCGGCCAGGCTGACTGGCTTCAAGATTGATATAAAGAGTGAGACTCAGGCGAGAGAATCCGGACTTCTGGAAGAGATTGGATATGAGGAAGGCCTGGAAGGCGAATACGAGAGCTATGAGGATTACGGCTACGAGGAGGGTTATCCGGAAGACGGCTACGAAGGCTATGCAGAAGATGGTTATGAAGAGGGCGGTTATCCGGATTACGGCTGCGAGGAGGGAGAAAAGCGGTTTGTGTGCAGGGCCTGCGGTTATATCTATGAGGGAAACGATCTTCCCGATGATTTTGTCTGTCCGCAGTGCGAGCATGGCGCGGCTGACTTTGAACTCTTTGAAGGAGGCGAAGTTCCAGGCGGAGTGTGATCTATGAGCGTAAAAAAGAAAAGCCCACAAAGACAGTGCGTCGGCTGCGGAGAAATGAAGAATAAGAAGGATTTGATTCGAATTTTAAAGACAGCCGAGGGGGAGATTATCCTGGATGCCACCGGAAAGAAAAACGGACGCGGTGCATATCTGTGTTTTAACAGGGAGTGCCTGGAGCGGGCGGCAAAAGGAAGGGGACTGGAGCGTTCCTTTAAAATGCCGGTTTCCGCTGAGGTGTACGAGAGACTCAGAAAGGAGCTGGAAACAGTTGAGAACGAACAGAGTGCGGTCGCTTCTAAGCCTGGCGATGAAGGCCGGTAAGTTGGTAAGCGGCGAGTTCCTGACAGAGAAAGCTGTTAAAACAGGAAAGGCTACGTTGGTAATAACAGCAGAGGATGCGTCAGACAATACAAAGAAAATGTTCACGGATATGTGTACTTACTATAAAGTTCCTTTGTACTTTTGGGGTAAAAAAGAAGACCTGGGCGCTGCCATCGGAAGGGAGTATCGGGCTTCCCTGGCATTGACAGACGCAGGCTTCCGGGATGCTGTGGTTAAACAGATAAAAAGTGAGTAATCAGACGGAGGTAGTAAGTATGGCGAAAATGAGAGTGCATGAACTTGCAAAAGAGATAGATAAGAGTAATAAAGATATTTTGGATGTACTTCAGGCGAATGGGGTCAATGTGCAGAGCCCGCTCAGCGTCATTGACGACGATCAGGCGGATATTGTCAGGCAGGCATATGCCCCGAAGCCGGTGCCGAAGCCAGAACCCAAACCGGAGCCTAAGCCGGAGGCTGAGGCAGCGCCGAAAAAGAGGATTACAGCGGTGTTCCGGTCTCAGAACAGTTCTCAGGCCGGGAAAGGGCGGGCAGGTGCCCGTCCGGCGGGACCTGCGGGAATGAGAAGGGCCGGAAGCCCGGCCCGTCCGGCGGCATCTGGACAGACAGCGCGCCCTGCGGGGACCCGCCAGAACAGTCAGGCTTCTGGAAATCGTCCGGCAGGCGGCTCTCAGCCTGCCAGGGCTTCTGTACGTCCGGTGGGACCGAAGCCTGCCATGAAGCCGGCTCCTCAGGCCCAGTCTGTACCAGAGACAGCGGCAAAAATGCCTGCGGCCGGAAAGAAAGAGCCTGTTTCCAGGCCGGAAGGGGCGGCAGAGGTGAGAAGCCAGTCTGTGGCGCCCGCCAGGCCGGTTGACAGAAGAACCCTTTATAAAGAGGGACAGAATGTGTACAGGGATGGTCTGCATTCCATGGAGAGCTCGAAGCGTCAGACAGGAGACCGTCCGGGCCAGCGCTCGTCAGACGGGAACAGGAGGCCGTCTGGAGACCGCTTTGGCCAGCGGCCTTCCGATGGAACCAGAAAGCCTTCTGGCGAAAGAGGAGCCGGAAGGCCTTACGGAGACAGAAATGAGCGGGGGAACGAGCGTTCTGGCGGACAGCCCATGAACCGGGATGGACGCAGAGGCCCTGCCCGTCCCGGAGACTCCAGAGGGGGCGCCCGTCCCGGAGAGGCGCGCAGAGGCGGGTTTGCTGCACCGGCAGGCGGCCTTGACAGCACCCAGAAGAATCAGGGGAAACAGAAGCAGAAGGCGAACAGCCGTCAGAGCGGGAAGTACGATAAGAAACAGGGAGACGATTTTGAGAAGCGGATGCCAAAGCGGGGAACGAAAGCCCCTGCAAAGCCGGGAGTGAAAGGCACGGAGCAGAAACCGAAGCCCGCAGTGCCTGAGATCAAGACCATTGTGCTTCCTGAGGTTTTGACCATCAAAGAATTGGCGGATAAGATGAAACAGCAGCCCTCTGCCATTGTGAAGAAGCTTTTCCTCCAGGGGAAGGTTGTCACCATCAATCAGGAGATTGATTACGATACGGCAGAGGAGATCGCCATGGAGTTTGAGATCCTCTGTGAGAAGGAGATCAAGGTCGATGTGATCGAAGAGCTTCTGAAAGATATTGAGGATCCGGAAGAGTCTATGGTTGCCCGTCCGCCGGTGGTCTGCGTTATGGGCCATGTGGATCATGGAAAGACATCCCTTTTAGATGCCATCCGGGAGACCAATGTGATCGCCAGAGAGGCAGGCGGCATCACCCAGCATATCGGCGCTTCGGTGGTGGAAATTTCCGGGCAGAAGATTACGTTCTTAGATACGCCCGGTCATGAGGCTTTCACAGCCATGAGGATGAGAGGCGCCCAGGCCACAGACATTGCGATCCTTGTGGTGGCGGCCGACGACGGTGTGATGCCTCAGACAGTGGAGGCTATCAACCACGCCAAGGCGGCAGGGGTGGAGATCATTGTGGCCATCAATAAGATTGATAAGCCCAGTGCGAATATTGACCGGGTAAAACAGGAGTTGGCCGAATATGAGCTGGTGCCTGAAGACTGGGGCGGAAGCACCATTTTTGTGCCAGTATCCGCCCATACAAAAGAGGGAATTGAAAATCTGCTGGAGATGATTCTCTTAACAGCAGAAGTAAAAGAATTAAAAGCCAACCCGGACAGGAGGGCCAGAGGTCTTGTCATTGAGGCAGAGCTTGACAAGGGCAAGGGCCCCGTGGCCACGATTCTGGTCCAGAAAGGCATTCTTCATGTGGGAGATGCCATTGCGGCAGGCTCCTGTTATGGAAAGGTCCGGGCCATGATGGACGACAAGGGACGCCGGGTGAAAGAGGCAGATCCGTCCACACCGGTAGAAATCCTTGGATTAAACGATGTGCCAAGCGCCGGAGAAATTTTTGTCTCTCCTGAAACGGAAAAAGAAGCGAGAAGCTTTGCGGAGACCTTCATTTCTGAGGGACGCGAGAAGCTTTTGGACGATACGAAGGCGAAGCTGTCTCTGGATGATCTGTTCAACCAGATTAAGGCCGGAAATGTAAAGGAACTGGGAATCATTATCAAGGCTGATGTGCAGGGGTCTGTGGAGGCGGTGAAGCAGAGTCTCGTGAAGCTGTCCAATGAGGAAGTGATGGTGAAGGTCATCCACGGAGGCGTGGGAGCCATCAATGAGTCCGATGTGTCCTTGGCGTCTGCTTCCAATGCCATTATCATTGGCTTCAACGTCCGGCCGGATGCCATGGCAAAGTCTGTGGCAGAGCAGGAAAAGGTGGATATCCGCCTGTACAGAGTGATTTATCAGGCCATTGAGGATGTGGAAGCGGCCATGAAGGGCATGTTAGATCCCATCTTCGAGGAAAAAGTCATTGGTCATGCAGTGGTCCGTCAGACCTTCAAGGCTTCCGGCGTCGGTACCATTGCAGGCTCTTACGTGCTGGACGGCAAATTCCAGAGAAACTGCAGTGTGCGCTTAAGCCGTGACGGCGAACAGATTTTCGAGGGGGCGCTTGCATCCTTAAGACGGTTTAAAGACGATGTGAAGGAAGTGGCCAAAGGCTTTGAGTGCGGGCTTGTATTTGAGGGATTCAATGATATTAGAGAGGACGACATGGTGGAGGCATACATCATGGTGGAGGTCCCGCGGTAAAAAAGAGTCCCGGAAAGATTGGTGAAATATGCGTAAAAACAGCATAAAGAATATCCGTATCAACAGCGAAGTGCAGCGGGAACTGAGTAACATTATCCGAACGGAAGTAAAAGATCCCAGGATCCACCCCATGACTTCTGTCGTGGCGGTGTCTGTTGCCCCGGATCTGAAATACTGTAAGGCGTATATCAGCGTCCTTGGAGATATGGACGCGGCAAAAGAGACACTGGAGGGCTTAAAAAATGCCGTCGGCTACATCCGGCGGGCCCTCGCCGGTTCTCTGAATTTAAGAAATACTCCGGAGATCACGTTTATTCTGGATCAGTCCATTGAGTACGGGGTCCATATGACAAGACTCATCGACGAGGTGGTGGGAACAGAAGAAGCGGGAGAAGAATCTCTGGAGGAAGAAGCTTCTGAGGAGGAGATGCGGCATGAAGAAGATTAAGGAAATCTTAGGTGACGCGAAGAATGCCGCGATCCTTGGACATGTGCGGCCAGATGGGGACTGTGTCGGCGCCTGTCTGGGGCTTAAAAATTATCTGGCAAATCTGGCCCCCGAGCTTGTTGTACAGGTGTATCTGGAGGAATTTCCTGAAGCTTTCAGCTTTTTGAAGGGAGCAGAGGAGGTCAGCCATGACGCTTCAGACGGCACGGTCTATGACCTTTGTATTGCTGTGGATACCAGCGATAAGGAACGTCTGGGTAGCTTTGTGCCCTATTTTGACCATGCAGGAAAAACAGTCTGTATTGATCACCATGTGACCAATCAGGGATTTGCGGAGATTTCTCACGTGTGTCCGGATGCCAGCGCTGCCAGCGAAGTGCTTTACACGCTGATGGACGACCAATGGATAGACAGCTCTGTGGCAGAGTGTCTCTACATGGGGATTGTCCATGATACCGGTGTGTTCAAACATTCCAACACCAGCGGGGAAACCATGCGGATCGCAGGAAGGCTCATGGAAAAAGGAATTTCTTTTTCTGAGATTATTGACAGAACCTTCTATGAAAAAACATACAGACAGAACCAGATTCTCGGGAGAATGCTGACAGAAAGCGTGCTTTTCATGGATGGGCTCTGTATTTTTGCCGCGGTCCGGAAAAAAAATATGGACTTTTACCAGGCAAAGGCAAAGGATCTGGAAGGGATCATCGACCAGCTTCGCGTGACGAAGGGGGTGGAGTGCGCAATTTTTCTCTGTGAGACGTCGCCTCAGGTATACAAGGTGAGTATGCGCTCCAATCAGACAGTGGATGTGAGCCGGATCGCTTCCTTTTTCGGCGGGGGCGGTCATGTGCGGGCAGCAGGTTGCACCATGGCAGGTTCGGTCCACGACGTGGTCAATAATCTGTCGGAGCATATTGAGAGACAGCTGATCGAGGCAGGTCTGCGGTGACAGAAGAGAGAAAAGGGCTCGTGTGGGCAGGAAGCTCAGGGGAAAGGGACTGGAACAGGTGTGGACGGATTACTGAATGTGTATAAGGAGCGGGGCTTTACCTCACATGATGTGGTGGCGAAGCTCCGCGGAATTTTAAAACAGAAAAAGATCGGCCATACGGGAACACTGGATCCGGAGGCGGAGGGAGTGCTTCCGGTCTGTCTTGGAAAGGCGACAAAGGTCTGCGGCCTTCTGACAGATAAAGACAAGGAGTACCGGACAGTGCTGCTTTTGGGGAGGGAGACGGATACTCAGGATGTCTGGGGACAAACGCTCAGAGAGTGCGCCGTGAAAACAGACGAGGAGACAGTGGAAAAAGCCATTATGGATTTTGTGGGGGAGTACGATCAGCTTCCTCCCATGTATTCTGCCTTAAAGGTTGGCGGGAAAAAGCTGTATGAGCTTGCCAGGCAGGGGAAAGAAGTAGAGCGGCAGCCAAGAAGAGTCCGCATTCATGGGATCGAGATCGAAAAGTTGGAACTGCCAAGAGTCACCATGACGGTGAGCTGTTCCAAAGGAACTTATATCCGGACGCTCTGCCACGATATTGGAAAGAAGTTGGGCTTTGGGGGCTGTATGGAGTCATTGGTGCGGACCAGGGTGGCGCAGTTTTGCCTGGAGGATGCAAAGTCTCTGGGACAGATTGAAGCTATGCGGGATGCAGGAACTCTTGGCCGGGCCCTGACGGCAGTAGATACGCTGTTTTTGTCTTATCCGGCTTTCACGACGGCAAAGGAGGCCGGGAAGCGGCTCTACAATGGAAATCCTCTAGAACCGGAGGACTTTTGCGAGACTGCTCCTTTAGAGCTGGAACGGATCCGAATCTATGACAGCGAGGGATGGTTTATAGGAATTTATTCTTATGACAGAAAACGGAAGGTTTATCGTCCGGAAACGTTGTTTTTTACAGAAAAGAAGACAGCGGCGGGAGAAGAGACATGAGATTGATCACAGGAGAGACGGAATTATCCACAGACAGACCGTCAGCCATTACATTGGGGAAATTTGACGGACTTCACAGAGGTCACAGAAAGCTGGTCAGCGAGGTGTTAAAGGCTGGGAAAGAAGGGCTGGAGACAGCAATATTTACCTTTTCCAGTCCGCCAAAGGCATTTATGAAAGGAGAAGACCAGTCGGTACTTCTAACCAGCCGGGAAAAGCGCATCCACATAGAACGGCTGGGAATTGAGCTTCTGGTAGAATATCCTTTTACGGAGGCGGTCTGCCATATGGAGCCGGAGATATTTGTGAAACAGGTATTGGCAGACGGACTGAAAGCAAGGAAGATTATCACAGGGCCGGATTTTTGTTTTGGTTACAGAAGGAGGGGAAACGTGGAACTCCTTTCGAGTCTCAGTGATGTTTATGGCTATGAACTTGTGGTGATGGAAAAAGAGCGGGATACCTCTGGGCGGGTCATCAGCAGCACCCTGATCCGGGAGGAGCTTGGCCGGGGCCATGTGGAACAGGCCAATGGGCTTCTTGGCTATCCCTATACGGTGACTGGGGAGGTGGTCCACGGCAATCATTTGGGCCGGACCTTTGGGATGCCTACGATCAATCAGATTCCGGCGAAGGAAAAGCTCCTGCCTCCAAACGGTGTCTATACGGCGGCGGTGGAGATTGGCGGAAAGACTTACAGAGGTGTCTCTAATGTAGGATATAAGCCTACCATAGAGGGGAATTATCCCAAAGGTGTAGAAACTTACATTTTTGATTTTGACAGAGATCTCTATGGGAAAACTCTGGATGTGCAGCTCTTTCGTTACCAGAGGAAGGAACAGAAATTTGCTTCGGTGGAGGAACTTAAAGCGCAGCTTATAAGAGATGTCAAGGAAAGCCGTAGGTTTTTCAGACTTTGAATGGAATCTGTCTGCAGTGCGAAAAATAACAGTTTACAATCCGAAATACATGTGCTATACTGTAGCGGTGTGAAATTGCGCCGATGCCCAGCCCAAGGAGGCTCCAACCTGTGCCTGGTATCCGGTGTGACAAAGAATAAAGGAGGAAACAGAGCATGATCTCAAAGGAAAAGAAAGCAAAAATTATTGAAGAGTACGGCAGAAAGCCCGGGGACACCGGTTCTCCCGAGGTTCAGATTGCAATCCTGACGGCCAGAATCTCAGAACTGACAGAGCATCTGAAAGTGAATCAGAAGGATCATCATTCCAGAAGAGGACTTCTGAAAATGGTAGGCCAGAGGAGAGGGCTTCTTGATTATCTGAAAAGAAATGATATTGAAGCCTATCGTAGCCTGATTGCACGTCTTGGCATCAGAAAATAACGGCAGATTTTAAGGACATCAGGGTGGAGCAATTCCACCCTGTTCTTTTAAAAAAACAAAAAGAAACTGTTGACCCGGCGGAAGTTTACATTCGAGACCACTGAAAAGAACAGGTTTTTTAACAAAAATCTGTGTTTTTCAGTAGTTTCGATGTCTTCCGCTCAAAGAGAAAAGGAGAATCTTATGTATAAGAGTTTTTCAATGGAACTGGCCGGAAGGACCCTGACTGTAGATGTGGGACGTGTTGCGGCTCAGGCCAATGGCGCAGCATTTATGCATTACGGCGACACCGTGGTGCTTTCCACAGCGACGGCATCAGATAAACCCAGAGAGGGGATTGATTTCTTCCCTTTAAGTGTGGAATTTGAAGAAAAGCTTTACGCAGTGGGGAAGATCCCCGGCAGTTTTAATCGGAGAGAAGGAAAAGCTTCGGAAAATGCGACGCTGACGGCCCGTGTGATTGACCGTCCCATGCGCCCCCTGTTTCCGAAAGATTACAGAAATGACGTGACTTTAAACAATCTGGTCATGTCTGTGGATCCGGAGTGTAGCCCGGAGCTGACTGCCATGCTTGGATCAGCCATCGCAGTTTCTATTTCGGATATTCCCTTTGACGGCCCCACAGCAGCAACCCAGGTGGGATTGATTGACGGCGAGCTGATCTTTAACCCCACGGCAAGTCAGAAACAGATTTCAGATCTGGCACTGACGGTGGCCTCCACCAGAGACAAGGTTATCATGATCGAGGCAGGCGCCAATGAGGTGGCGGAAGATAAGATGATCGAGGCTATTTTTGCCGCCCACAGTCTGAATCAGGAGATCATCAAGTTTATCGACACGATTGTTGCAGAGTGCGGGAAGTCCAAACACACCTATGAAAGCTGCGAGATTCCAGAAGAACTGTGGGATGATTTGACCTCTGCCATTACCGGAGAAGAGATGGAGGAGGCGGTGTTCACCGACGTGAAGCAGGTACGTGAGGAGAACATCAAAAAGCTTTCTGAGAAGCTTTCTGAGCGTTATGAAGAGGAACATCCGGGCTGGCTGCCACTCATCGGTGAAGCCCTCTATAAATATCAGAAAAAAACGGTGCGCAAGATGATCCTGAAGGATCACAAGCGTCCGGATGGCCGGGCGATTACCCAGATCCGTCCCCTGGCGGCAGAGATTGATCTTCTGCCCAGAGTACACGGTTCCGGTATGTTTACCCGTGGACAGACTCAAATTCTTAATGCATGCACCCTGGCTCCCCTTTCAGAGCGCCAGAAGTTAGACGGACTGGATGAGAATGAGACGTCCAAACGGTATATGCATCATTACAATTTCCCTTCTTACTCTGTGGGAGAGACAAAGCCCAGCAGAGGGCCGGGACGGAGGGAGATCGGCCATGGCGCACTGGCAGAACGGGCTTTGCTGCCTGTCCTTCCCAGTGAAGAGGAATTCCCCTATGCGATCCGGACCGTATCAGAGACCTTGGAGTCCAACGGCTCCACTTCTCAGGCCAGCGTGTGTGCGTCTTCGTTGTCACTGATGGCGGCAGGCGTACCGATCAAGAGTGCGGTGGCAGGAATTTCCTGTGGTCTGGTGACGGGAGACTCAGATGACGATTATATCGTGCTGACAGATATTCAGGGCCTGGAGGACTTCTTTGGCGATATGGACTTTAAGGTAGCCGGAACCCATAAGGGCATCACTGCCATCCAGATGGATATCAAAATCCATGGTCTGACGAGGCCGATTATCGAAGAAGCGATTGCCAGGACAAAGGAAGCCAGATTCTATATTTTGGATGAGATTATGAAGCCAGTGATCGCCGCGCCCCGCCCTGAGGTGGGCAAGTATGCGCCCAAGATCACCCAGATTCAGATCGACCCCGCCAAGATTGGCGATGTGGTCGGCAAGCAGGGAAAGGTCATCAATCGGATCATTGATGAGACCGGCGTGAAGATTGATATTGAGGATGACGGTTCCGTATCCGTATGTGGTACGGACAAGGAGATGATAGAGAGGGCGATTACCATTATCAACCGGATCGTCAATGATGTGGAGCCAGGCGAAATCATCACCGGAAAGGTAGTCCGGATCATGAATTTCGGAGCCTTTGTGGAGCTGGCCCCCAATAAGGACGGCCTGGTCCACATTTCTAAACTGTCCCAGAAGCGGGTGGGGAAGGTAGAAGATGTGGTAAATATCGGCGATGAGGTGACTGTAAAAGTCATGGAGATTGACCGTATGGGCAGGATCAACCTGTCCATGAAGGATGTGCCTCAGGAGGCAGCGAAAGAAGAGTAATGGACGAGGGGGATTGCCTGGAAGCTGTTTTGCCGGGCAATTCCTCATTTTATTCCTACAGGAAATCTGTGGGGAGCTCCTCTGGCAAATGTTCAGGCTGTCAGCCTATGGGCTGTCCCATAAAAGATTTTTGGGGATTGGAGTACCCGGCGAGAAGGACAATGCCCAGGCGGTTTTCTCTGGCCTGATAAAGATAAATATGGTCAGAAAGTACATCCTCAGGGCCGACTTCAGTCCGATTGATATCCTGGACCATTTCCAAAAGAGAGTTTGGAGGCGGACTTTTTTTGACCGGTAGGAGAAGAACTTCGTGAATGGAGCTGGGCAATACATAAAAATCGTCCCGGAGCATGTCGGCAAAGGAGGGCAGAAGGTCTTTGTAAAGCAGGCATGCGGCGCCGAAAAGACGATTTTTGTTACTTAAGACAAAGAGATCTGTCGTGGAGTGGGAGGAAAGGCATTCCTTTTGCACATCCGGGAAAATCAGACGCTCCATGGGGACGAGCTCATGGCCGGACAGGGTGGGAGTATTGGTTTTGGCCAGGGAAAAAAGAGCCTCTTTTGTCGTACCCCAGAGGGCCAGATGGCTGTTGTGGATTAAAACGGTGGAGCTTCCGATGATTTCGTCTTCCAGAGTGAAGAAGAAAACAATTGCCAGGTCGAGAAAAGGAAAATAGGGGATGTCTGCGAGAAGTTCCAGATTGGAAGCGCGGTTGATCAGGCGGAAGCAGATGCGATCCCTCACCCGATTAAAATCGTGCAGGAGAGAGAGGTCAAACAGAGAAGGAAACCGATGGGCCTCATAAATATCTGCAATCTCGTCCAGAAGGTCATTCAAAGAGGAACCTTGCCGGTATCTGGTATAATAAGGATTGAGATAGATGGTTGGAGCGATGTTTTCGCCTGGCTGCAAAATCAGCAGGCCGTCAAGACGTCTGCTGTTATTTTTTAAGACAGGCTGAATGGAAACAGAAGCCTTGGTGTAGCGTTTTTCCATATCACGGCAGATTTTGGATAGAAAATCAGAATAGTTCATAGACATACCTCCAGAATTGATAGAAATAAAATCAGAAATGTTGTTGATAAAAAATACATGGAAAAAATTGCCGAACGGCTGAACGAAAAAGAAGGACTGCACCTGAGTGGAATCGAACCACCGCACGTGGCTCCGGAGGCCACTGCTCTATCCACTGAGCTACAGGTGCATGTACAAGTCCAACAGACATTATTGTAACTCATTTTCGGAAGAAGAGCAAGAGAAAAATGAAAAAAAGTTAAAAAATTATGAGGATGTTGCTTTTTTATTGATTTTTTTTTACGTTTTTGTTATCATGTACTTATGCCAAAGACAGGATTATGCTGTCTGCAAGAAAAAAGGAGGTTTTTGAATGGACGAATTGAAATCCAGGCAGGAGAAGCCGGATGACGATAAGAAGAAAGAGGAGGGAGGTTCCCGCACACAAGAGCGGGCAGACAATTCCTTTTCCGAGTTTCTCCAGATGTATGGAAAGTATATGGTTATGGCCCTGGCGGCCATTATTGTGGTCGTTGTCGTGATTATAGTTATGGGAGGGATGAAGAAGGACACAAATGAGACAGAAAGCTCTGCCTCTGTGTCTGCGGCAGCAGAAAGCAGTGAAACAGCAGCGCCTCCAGAGCTTCCCGGAGGGACGTTGGAAAAAGACAGCCATCAGGCGATTAATACTTTGGTGAACGCTTATTTTGCAGCAGTCCAGAATTGTGACGTGGAGGCGCTCTCCGGCCTTGTGGATTCGACGGATTCCATTTCTGTGGAGCAGCTTCAGGCAGAGCGGGAATTTGTGGAAGGCTATCAGAATATTTCCTGTTATACCCTGAATGGTCCGGCTGACGGCACATATGTGGTCTATGTGGCGTATGATATGAAGTTTCTCAATGTGGAGACACCGGCACCTTGTTTAATCCGTCTCTATGTCTGTACAAATTCAGAAGGCGGTCTTTACATTTTTAATCAGGAAAGCGGCATGGATAGCACCGTTGTCTCTTATATGGAGCAGATCAACGGGAGAGAAGACGTCAAGGCATTGATGGGCGATGTGGATTCCAGGCTGACGGAGGCCATGGCCGCCGATGAGGCGCTAAATGCACTGGTGAGCAAGCTTTATGGCAACACCCCGTCTGAGGGAGCGGAGACACCTGCTGAGACAGAGCCACCGGCAGAGACGCCTGCTGAGACAGAGCCACCGGCGGAGACACCTGCTGAGACAGAGCCGCCTGCGGCAGATAATAGTTCCTTTACGGATGTGGATGAGACTGTCTATGCCAAAGAGGGTGTGAATATCCGGAAGGCGCCCCAGTCAGATGCGGAAATAGCCGGGACAATCCAGGCTGGTGAATCCATTCACAGAACTGGTTATAATGATAACTGGAGCCGTGTAGAGTATGGCGGAGAAACCTGCTATATAGCTGCTGGTTTCCTGAGCATGACAAAGCCTGATGAGGGCGACGGTTTCACAGAAGTGGATGAAAGAGTTTACGCAAAGGAAAGTGTGAGAGTCCGCAAATCTCCGGAGGAGGGAGCAGAGGTGGTTGGAACTCTCCTGGAGGGAGAGTCCATAAAGCGGACAGGCTATAATGATCAGTGGAGCCGTGTGGTTTACGAAGGGGAGACCTGCTACATCGGCGCAGGATTCCTGACAACAGCGGATCCCTCAGAAGAAGAGGAGTAAATGGCAGCGGCGGCAGGAGAATACGGAAACTGACAGGAAGTATATTATTTATAGGAAGACAAAAAGGAGCGTGGCTACGCTCCTTTTTGTCAGAAAAGAATGCAGGAGAAAACAATGAATGTAAAAGATTTTAGTTATGAACTGCCTCAGGAGCTGATCGCTCAGGATCCCTTAAAAGACCGGAGTGCTTCCAGACTGTTATTGCTGGACAAAAATACGGGAGAAATCCGTCACAGCGTCTTTCGGGATATTGTCGGGGAGCTGAGGGAGGGAGATTGTCTGGTGATCAATAATACCCGGGTGATTCCGGCGAGGCTTTTTGGCATAAAAGAAGAGACAGGCGCGCTTATTGAGGTGCTGCTTTTAAAAAGACGGGAGAAGGATCTGTGGGAAACGCTGGTGAAACCAGGGAAGAAAGCGAGACCTGGTGCAGTCCTTTCCTTTGGGGAAAAGCTTTTAAGGGGAACGGTGGAGGATGTGGTTGAGGAGGGAAACAGGCTGATTCGTTTTTCTTACGAGGGGATTTTTGAAGAGATTTTGGACCGGCTGGGGCAGATGCCGCTGCCTCCTTACATTACCCATCCTCTCCAGGATAAAAACCGGTATCAGACAGTCTATGCCAAACACGACGGATCGGCGGCTGCTCCCACAGCCGGGCTTCATTTTACAGAGGAGCTTCTTGGAGAGATTCAGGCGAAGGGGGTGGAGATTGCAAACGTGACTCTCCACGTGGGGCTTGGCACTTTCCGGCCGGTAAAGGAAGATGAGGTGGAAAACCATCATATGCATTCGGAATTTTACTGCATTGAGGAGGAAGCGGCAGAAAAAATCAACCGGGCGAAACAGGAAGGGCGGCGAGTCATCTGTGTGGGGACTACAAGCTGCAGGACTCTGGAATCAGCAGCCGATGAGCAGGGGGTTGTGAAAGCGGCAAGCGGTTGGACGGAGATCTTTATCTACCCCGGATACCGTTTTAAATGTATGGACGGGCTGATCACCAATTTTCATCTGCCCCAGTCTACCCTCCTCATGCTGGTGTCAGCCTTCGCCGGACGTGAGCAGGTGCTGGCCGCCTATGAAGAGGCGGTGCGGGGACGGTATCGGTTTTTCAGTTTTGGGGATGCAATGCTGGTAGTATGAGTAAAAAATTAGGCAGAGAAAAGCCCGCAAAAGCACAGGATTACTGGGGTCTTGCGGGTTTTTAGGGCGTTTTTGAATTGGCTTCGTCATCTGACACGGATATTTAGCACAAATGAATCGGATATCAGCTAGATAGGGCGGTATTCCTGTATGAAAGTATCAAACGTACATACCTATTTTAAAAATGGTAAGTTTGAGATTGTTGGGAGAACATGTAAGCTAATTGGTTCAGTTTTCCATAAGCATATGGTCAAATCAGGTTTATCTGCATATGTAATATAGGTTAAAATCTCTGTGGGCTTACGGCATTTGTAACATTTTTTGTGTATGCATACACACGAAACGGCAATGTGTCGTTTTCTGGATGAATGATTTCGATAATGTATACTTCTTAGACTACTAATATCTAAGAAGGAATGTGAAAAAGAATATCTGAATTATTGAAGCAGCCTTTTGAGTTCCATTAAAATGTTTTCATAAGTGATGTCTTTGGCATAGGCAAACTGCTTACCATATTTGTTCCACATCGCTTGAAGTTCTTTGCTTTCTGATATATTCTTCAGAATCTGATCCACATTTGAAATGTGTCCTGCTGTGCCGCGATGTTCGGCAGTAGCTTGTAACGCTTTCTTAAAAGTGCTTTTATTAAATTTCTGTGTAGTTGCAAGAATATAGGCATCATAGAAATCTCTGGGACGGGTGTTAAATACGGTTCTGCGAAGAATAGTTTCCACCTTTTCTGCCAAAACAGTTTCTATGTTGTATGCCCAAAGCTTATAGGACTTGTCCTTATCGAATATTTCATGAAAAGTAAACTCTACTTCGTGGGGAGTTATGGCATCCCCTGTGGAAACATCGATGCTGAGAGGTGTTAAAAGAGTATCATATTTTGCCGTCATCATAACCCGATAACCACCATAAACGTCGTTCTCTCTTATGGGAGCGATCTTGCTAATCTCGAAAGTAATTTCGTCTTCGCAAGGTATCTCACAAATTTCAGCCAATGCGTCTTCTATATTTTCGGGAGTAAGTGGAAGATTCTTAAGCGTAGTATCAAGATCCATTGTGGCCCTGTTATCCAGACCTACAATAGCGGCAATCAGCATGCCGCCTTTCAGAACAAACTTATCTTTATATTCTGATCTGGCGAGACGGATCAGCAGACGTTCAAACATATAGTCCTGCAGAATTACCTGCGCGGGAATATTCTTCTGCTTTGCGATATTTCTTATTTTAGCCTTTAAGCTCATAGCGTTGCTCACAAAAGTACCTCCAGATATTTTCGCACAACCCC
>JAAWBT010000024.1 GCA_022792835.1 Lachnospiraceae bacterium
CATTGGGGAAACTGGGGGGTGTTGGTTCGTAATTCCAATAATAAACCAGTAAGGCTATATGATTTAATGGATTTCAATCAGGCTTTTAATTCCTATGATAACTTAGATGGTTCTAATTGTCAGACTATGTTTGGAGATCATGTTAACCAGAAGGAAGCTGCAATTAAGTCTGTTGAAAAAATTGGCTTAAATCAAATCAAAGAAGTAAATAAAACATTTTTTAATGAACTACCACAGTTCTATAATATGTTTTGTAAAAGATTAGAATTATTAAAATCAATGAATTGAGTTGAGGAGGACAGTGTTTCACGTAATGATGCAGACCTTTGTGAAAATCCTTTAGCTAAACTGATTGCTAGAAAAATAAAATGTATTATATTAAAATATCGAACATATGTCTGATTACTTTTTGATTACTTAGAAAAACAAAAAGTCTCAAAACCCACATAAACATTGGGGTTTTAAGACTATTGTAAGTAGCGGAAGGGAGATTTGAACTCTCGACACCACGGGTATGAACCGTGTGCTCTAGCCAACTGAGCTATTCCGCCACAATGGGGCCTACAGGGCTCGAACCTGTGACCCTCTGCTTGTAAGGCAGATGCTCTCCCAGCTGAGCTAAGACCCCTGAATGTTACTCAAGATGTGATTCAGTTTTTTCGACTGCTTAGGTAGTATACCCCGAATTGTGTCAATTGTCAAGACTTTTCCTATGATTTTTGTTTAGAAAATTTTTCTTTGTATCTGTGGGGGGTTCTGTGGTACAATGACGATAACATACTGGCAGGAGGAAACGTCATGTATTACTTTATCATAAATCCCCATTCCCGCTCTGGGAAGGGACTTAGGATCTGGCGGCAGATTCAGAAGCGGCTTGACAGGGATCAAGTTCCTTATGAGGCCAATATGACGGAACATCAGGGACATGCTACAGAGCTGGCGGCTTTTCTTACTTCTGGGCGCCATGAGGACCAGGCGCCAAAGACCATTGTGGTTCTGGGGGGCGACGGCACGCTGAACGAGGTTCTGAACGGGATCTCCATGTCGGCTACAGTGACTCTTGGATACATTCCTTCTGGTTCTGGCAATGATTTTTCCAGAGGCATGAAGCTTCCCAAAAGCCCTGAGAAGGCCCTTCGCCGTCTGCGTTCCTCCAAAAAGATTCGTTTCATTGATTATGGGATTCTTTCCTACACGGATGGACGTCCCGCCCACAGACGGTTTCTTGTGAGCAGCGGGGCGGGGTATGATGCACAGGTGTGCCAGAATCTTTTTTCCACCCGCTTAAAAAAGGTGTTTAATCAGTTTCATATGGGGAAGCTGGTGTATCTGGTCATTGGAATCAAGCAGATCGTGTTCTGTAAAAGTGCGGATGGCCGTCTGACTCTGGATGGAGTGAAGAAGATTAATCTGAAGAAGATCCGTTTTATTTCTGCCCATATCCAAAAGTCTGAAGGAGGGGGATTCCGGTTTGCACCGAAGGCTGACCCTGCAGATGGATATCTGGATCTGTGTGTAGTGTCGGGTGTGTCGAAACTTCGATTGACCGCTCTTTTGGCTGCTTCTCTGGCCGGGAAGCACTGCTGTATGAAAGGGGTGCGTACTTATTCCTGCAGAGAGGCATCCATCCATACAGAAAACCCCCTTCTTGTTCATGTGGACGGGGAGATCTGTGGAGGGCAGACGGATATTTCCATGCGCTGCGTGGAACAAAAAGTACGGTTCCTGGTCTAAAAAGTTTTTGAAAGAAGTTTTTTGACATCCAGATGTAAATGACTTATAATAAAAAATGCAGGATTACAAGGAGGAGGATTTATCATGGGAATTGTTCAAAGATTTAAGGACATTATGTCATCCAACATCAACGCACTGTTAGACAAAGCTGAGGATCCGGAGAAGATGATCGACCAGTATATGAGGAATCTGGAGAGCGATCTTGGGAAGGTCAAGGCAGAGACTGCCTCTGTCATGGCTGACGAGACAAGATGCAAGAGAGAACTTGACGAGTGCAATGCTGAGATCAGTAAGATGCAGCAGTATGCGGAGAAGGCGATTGTGGCGGGAAATGATGAGGATGCAAGACAGTTCCTGGCCCAGAAGGGGGTTCTTACTTCCAAACAGGAAGCTTTGAAACAGGCTTATGATCTGGCGGCGGAGAATGCGGCCAAGATGAAGCAGATGCACGACAAACTCTGCTCTGATATTGCACAGTTGAATACAAGACGGGATGCCATCAAGGCCAAGGTCAAGGTGGCGAAAACCCAGGAGAAATTAAACAAAATCGGCGCCAGTGTGGATGGGGCCAGGAGTAATCTGAGCGCCTTTGACCGCATGGAGGATAAGGCCAACAAAATGTTAGATGAGGCCAATGCCATGGCGGAGCTTAACAGACAGTCTGGAAATTCTGATATGGATGCCCTCAAAAGTAAATATGACTCTGCACCTTCTTCTGCGGTGGAAGATGAGCTGGCAGCCCTTAAGGCAAAGCTGGGTAAGTAAAAGGAGTGGACTATGGGACTTTTTGGAGGCCAGATGGCCAATGTGGTAGAATGGCAGGAATATCGGGATGATATTATTTTCTGGAAATGGAAAAATGATGAGATCAAGAAGGGAAGTCGTCTGGTGATCCGTCCCGGCCAGGATGCCATCTTTATGTATAACGGAAAAGTGGAGGGAGTATTCCGGGATGAAGGAAGCTTTGATATTGAGTCGGATATCATTCCCTTTCTCTCTACTTTAAAGGGTTTCAAATTCGGCTTTAACAGCGGGATCCGGGCAGAAGTGCTGTTTATTAACACGAAAGAATTTACCGTAAAATGGGGGACAAAAAATGCGGTAAATCTTCCGGCGCCGGGGCTTCCCGGAGGGCTTCCGATCCGGGCATTCGGAACATTTGCCTGTCGGGTTTCTGACCATATGGCTCTGATTGACAAAGTGGCAGGAATCAAAGAACAGTATACTGTGGAGGACGTGAAGGAGAGAGTGCTTTCCGGTTTGGATCCTCTTCTTATGAAGTGGATTTCAAAAGAAGGGAAGGATCTGTTCAATCTTCAAGCCAATGCCGCAGACATCGGACGGGGCCTGTGCACAGATCTGGATATGGAGATGCGGAAACTGGGCATCGCCATCACCGGATTTTCCATCCAGAGCGTTTCTTACCCGGAAGAGGTACAGAAAATGATCACGAAGGCCGCTTCCCAGAGCATGGTGGGAGATATGGGCCGTTATCAGCAGATGGCTATGACAGATGCCATGGCGAGAGGCGGAGCGGGCGGACGCATGGCTGTGGATATGGCCGGTATGCAGATGGGAATGATGATGGGGCAGCAGATGGCGAACCAGATGGGCTTATCCGGCAGTCAGGCGGCGGGAATGGGAAATGGCCAGAAGCCCAATTTCTGTCCCAACTGCGGGACAAAGACTGGTGGGGCCAATTTCTGTCCTAACTGCGGCCAGAGGCTTTGAGACAGGGATTATTTTAACAGGAGGGTGTGCAAAAGACTACAGGCTGAGGATACATAAATGAACAATTACGATGCATTAAATCCCATGCAGAGAGAGGCCGTGGAGACGACAGAGGGGCCGCTCCTTGTGCTGGCGGGAGCAGGCTCGGGGAAAACCAGGGCGCTGACCCACAGGATTGCCTGGCTGATTGAGGAATGTCAGGTGAATCCCTGGAATATCCTGGCGATCACGTTCACCAACAAGGCGGCCAAAGAGATGCGGGATCGGGTAGATCAGATGATGGAATATGGAGCGGCGAGTGTCTGGGTTTCCACTTTCCACTCCACCTGTGTCCGGATTTTAAGACGCCATATTGAATGTCTGGGCTATACGACAAATTTTACAATTTATGACAGCGATGACCAGAAAACGCTGATGCGTCAGGTCTTAAAAAAGCTGAATTTCGATCCAAAGCAGTACAAGGAAAGGGCTCTTTTATCTGTCATCTCTTCCTGTAAGAATGAACTGATTACACCGGAGGATTTTGCTGCTAAGTCTGACTGGGATTTTTACCAGAGGAAAGCGGCGGAGGCTTACAGAGAATATCAGGCCCAGTTAAAGAAAAACGATGCGCTGGATTTCGATGATCTGATTATGAAGACTGTAGAGCTTTTCCAAGTGAACCCGCAGGTATTGGATTCCTATCAGGAAAGGTTCCGCTATATTATGGTGGATGAATATCAGGATACCAATACGGCTCAGTTCCGCCTGATTGCCTTACTGTCTGCCAAGTACAGGAATCTCTGCGTGGTGGGCGATGATGACCAGTCCATCTACAGTTTCCGCGGGGCCAATATCGAGAATATTTTGGGCTTTGAGCAGGTGTTTCCGGAGGCTAAGGTGATCCGTCTGGAGCAGAATTACCGCTCTACTGGGAATATTTTGAATGCGGCCAATGGAGTGATCCGCAATAATGTGGGGCGGAAGGAGAAGACTCTCTGGACGGAGAGCGAAGAGGGGGAGCCCGTTTGCTTTTGCCAGTACGACAGTGCTTATGAGGAGGCAGACGGGATTGCAGAGGATATTCAGAACCGCGTCCGGGATGGAGCTCAGTATGCAGACTTTGCCATGCTTTACCGCACCAACGCTCAGTCCCGTCTCCTGGAAGAAAAATGTGTGAGCAGAGGGATTCCTTACCGGTTGGTGGGCGGCATCAATTTTTATCAGAGAAAAGAGATTAAAGACATTCTCTGTTATCTGAAAACGATTGATAACGGCCTTGACGATCTGGCGGTTCAGCGGATCATCAATGTACCGAAACGTGGGATTGGGGCGGCCAGTATCGGAAAACTGATGACTTATGCGGAGGCCAATGGAAAGAGTTTTTATGAAGCCTGCGGCCTGACGGACCGGATTCCAGGAATGGGGCGGGCAGCAGGGAAGATTCAGGCTTTTGTGGACCAGATCCGGACTTTTAAAAGCAAATTGGCCTATTATTCTATTGCGGATTTGATTGACGATATTCTGTCGGAAACCGGATACCGGGAAGAGTTGGGGCAGGAGGATACGGTAGAGGCAGAGACCAGGCTTGAGAATATTGAGGAGTTAAAGAATAAGGCGGTGGCCTATGAGGATGGGCTGGAGGCGACAGAGGAAAGCCCGACTTTGAGCGGATTTCTGGAGGAGGTGGCTCTGGTCGCCGACATAGATTCCATGGAAGACTCAGAAAACCGGGTGACGCTTATGACGCTTCACAGCGCCAAGGGCCTGGAGTTCCCTCAGGTTTATCTGACAGGAATGGAGGACGGTCTTTTCCCCGGTGCCATGTCCATAAACTCCGGAGAGCTAAAAGAGATGGAGGAAGAACGGCGGCTCTGCTACGTGGGGATCACCAGGGCAAAGAAACGGCTGGTGCTTACTTGTGCCAGGAAGCGGCTGGTGAGAGGAGAAAATTGTTATCATGTTCCATCCAGGTTCATAGGGGAGATCCCGCCGGAATATCTGGAAAGGGAAAAGACACCATCCGTTTTCTCTTTTGGAGGCGGCTCTCTTTTGGAAAACGGCCGGAGCGGTGCAAAGCTTTCGGACAATATATTTGAAATCCAAAGAGGGCAGCAGGAGGGCAGAGAAGGTGAGGCACAGGAAGGAAGACAGCCTTACCGGCCCTGGACAGCACCGGCGGCCAGATATGGGAAACAGGCTTCTTCAGGGGCCGGTGTGAAGGAAGCCTATATGGGAAAGCAGTTTGCGGTTGTAAAGGCGGCCTCACTTTCCTATGGTGTGGGAGATAGGGTCAGACATGTAAAATTCGGGGAGGGCGTGGTTTTGAATATCACGGAACAGAAGAAAGATTTCGAAGTGACTGTGGATTTTGACCGGGCCGGACAAAAGCGGATGTACGCCACCTTTGCGAAACTGGAAAAATTATAAAATTATTATAACTTGGAAAATTTCCATAGTAAAATTGGAAAAATAGTGATATAATAACTGCAAAATGTAAAGTTTTGCGGAAAGGACGTGTAGCTATGAATAAAAAGCTGGAAGAAATCTTAAGCACGAGCAAATTGAATGAGTTGATTCGCAAGAGTGAGAAGGAAGAAGAGAAGAAGAGTAAAGTGCTTTGGGTGCTGGCGATTGTCGGTGCAGTGGCGGCTGTGGCAGGCATTGCGTATGCAGTATATCGTTTCTTCACACCGGATTATCTGGAGGATTTTGAAGAAGACTTTGAAGACGATTTTGACGATGACTTTTTTGACGATGACGACGGAGAAGCAGAGGCAGGCGCTGAGAGCATTTCCAAGGCCGATGAGGCTGCCTTCGAGGAGGCGTCTGAGGGGAAATAGGGAAAGAGCTTTCGTCTGAAGAGGAAAAGATTTAAAAAGACAGAGAGGGCTGCCGCAGGGCGGCCCTTTTTTATGCACACGGGTGCCAAAAAGAAAGGCGTCAGCGAAGCTGACGGGCACTTGGCACAGCGAGTAGGAGAAGGGACTTTTTCCTATTCGATTTGTACAAAGAGCTGGAGGGTTTGTATGAAAAAGGGTGAGATTTTTGAGGGAATGGTAGAACGTTTGGATTTTCCCAATAAGGGGCGTTTATATGTGGAAGAGGAATGGGTCACAGTGAAGCATGTGCTTCCAGGGCAGAAGATCCGGGCAGCTGTTGGAAAACGGAGAAAGGGAAAGAGCGAAGGACGTCTTCTTGAAGTGCTTGAGAGATCCCCCCTTGAAACAGAAGAAAATTTCTGTCGGCATTTTGGAGTCTGCGGCGGCTGCAGCTACCAGTCGGTACCCTATGAAGAACAGCTTAAACTGAAAGAAGACATGGTAAAAAGACTGATCGGGGAATATTGTAGCGGGCAAGTCTTTGAGGGAATCGTTGGAAGCCCTATGTCCCTTGGCTACCGCAATAAAATGGAGTATTCTTTTGGGGATGCAGTGAAGGATGGACCACTTATGCTGGGGCTGCACAGGCGGGGAAGCTTTCATGACATTGTACCCGTTGAGGACTGCAGGATTGCAGATGGAGATTTTCAGAAGATTCTGATGGGAACACTCAGGCTTTGCAGAGAAGAAGGCCTTTCTTTTTACAGGAAGATGCAGCATGTGGGATATCTGCGCCATCTGCTTATCCGGAAGGGCTGGAAAACAGATGAGATCTTGGTGGCTTTGGTCACCAGCGGACAGACAGAGGGTATGGAATGTGAAACGGAATTTTTAGAACGTTTTGCCCAGATGATAAGAAAGCTCCCCTTAAAGGGAAAACTGGCTGGAGTGCTTCACATGAGAAATGACGGCCAGGCAGACGTGGTGAAGAGCGACGAGACTACGATACTCTATGGCCAGGACTTCTTTTATGAGGAACTTTTGGGGCTCCGTTTTAAGATCACGCCTTTTTCCTTTTTTCAGACCAACTCTTCCGGGGCAGAAGTCCTATACTGTATGGCCAGGGATTACATTGGGGAGACGAAAGATAAACTGGTTTATGATCTGTACAGCGGGACAGGCACCATTGCCCAGGTCATGGCTCCCGTGGCAAAGAAAGTCATCGGCGTGGAAATCGTGGCGGAGGCTGTGGCTGCTGCCAGAGAAAATGCAGATTTAAACGGGCTTGATAACTGTGAATTTTTGACAGGTGATGTCTTAAAAACGCTGGATTCCATCGAGGAAAAACCGGATTTAATTGTCCTGGACCCGCCCAGAGAAGGAATTCATCCAAAGGCCCTCCCCAAAATCCTGGCCTATGGCGTACCGCGGATCGTGTACATCAGCTGCAAACCAACATCCCTGGCCAGAGACCTGAAAGAATTTGCGGCAGCAGGATACCAGGTACAGCGCGCGTGCTGCGTTGACATGTTTCCAGGGACGGCAAATGTGGAGACGGTTGTGCTTTTGTCCTACAAATAACCAGATATCCATATCAACGTGAAGATTGAATTTGGAGAAGGAGATGGGAAAGTCTCGTTAGAGGCGATAGCAGAGAGAGCAAAGAAATATCAGACGAAACCGAAAATTACATATAAGATGATACAGGAGTACGTTGAGAAGAGATATGGATTTAAAGTACATATTGTGTCTATCGCAGATGTGAAATGATCTTTGGGTTTGACAATGTATGATGCGCCTAACGCGGTAGAGGAATTGAAACAGCCGAGGAAGCATCCAACAGCGGAGAAAGTAGAAGCCATAAAGGATGCTTTGAAATATTTTAAAGTTATCTGATAATCATAGGCATTACATTAGAAATAATAGTACGTTTATCATACAGTCTGCTTTTGGATAGAAAGAAGACTGTATGTATGGTAAAATAAGTTCATGTATTGAGATAGGTATATTGTTAGATCTATGGTTTAATAATATTTTAATACGTTCTTTGTTCTGTAATTAGAAAATGGACTTTAAAACAATATTTTATTGGTTAATGGAAATGTATAAATCAAAGTAAATGGAGGGTATAAGATGATAGTGGATCAAGAGATATTGGGATTTCTTGTGAAAGAATTTCGGTTAGTATCAAAAGATGGAATGATATTAAAACCGATTACAGAAGGATTGTCAGAGGCAGAAGTATATCTTTTAATTATTAATAATGCTGTACGAGCGAGAGATAATGGAAACTATATATTAAAAATAATAGATACCACTTCACCTTGGTTTTTGAAGAACGATAATGAATCTAATAAAGCAGAAACTATTTATGCAAATTCAACACATTATCAGCAACATTTAGTTAAAGTAAGAACAAAAAAATATATTGATGATAAGCTTGTCATTGTTTATTTTTATCTTTCCTTAACAAGAGCATACAAAACACAACAATTTAATGGACTGTCAACCTTACGCAAAGCACCGCTTCCGCCAAAACGGAGCGGTGTTTTTGTATATCTTCTGGACACCGTGATATGCTCCCTAAAAGGCAGACA
>JAAWBT010000025.1 GCA_022792835.1 Lachnospiraceae bacterium
GCAGTAGACGGTGACGGAAGGATGGGAGTTATATGGAGGCGGTGAATCTCCGACTGGAGGACAAGCTGGCAGGTTTACTTTTGCTGGCGGCACAGAAGAAGAATATTCTGGACTATCAGGATATCATGGAGGCACTGGAGGAGGACAGTCTGAAGGCAGACTGCATTGACAGGACTTTTCAGGTGCTGGAGGCCGCAGGCGTGGAGATACAAAGCGGGCTGGAAGAAGTTTTCCCAGAAGAGGCAGATGTGGAACAAACGCTTCCTCTGCCAAAGGAGATGGAGGGAGGCTCGGAGGAAGACCCGGTAAGGCTGTATTTAAAGGAGATTGGGAAAGTGCCACTTCTAACTCCAGGTGAGGAAGTCAGCCTTGCAAAACGGATCGAAGAGGGGGATGAAGAGGCGGCAAGACGGCTGGCAGAGGCAAACCTGCGTCTGGTGGTCAGTGTGGCTAAGCGTTACGCGGGCCGGGGAATGCAGTTTTTGGATCTGATTCAGGAGGGGAACCTGGGGCTTATGAAGGCCGTGGAAAAATTTGATTATCAAAAAGGTTATAAATTCAGTACCTATGCCACCTGGTGGATCCGTCAGGCCATTACCAGGGCCATTGCAGATCAGGGCAGGACCATCCGGATCCCAGTCCATATGGTGGAGACCATCAACCGGGTGATCCGGGTTTCCAGAAAATTGACCCAGGAATATGGAAAGGAACCGAGCCCGGAGGAAATTGCCGAATATATGAAGCTCTCACCGGACAAGGTGAGGGAGATCATGCGGTTTTCTTTAGAGCCTGTGTCTCTGGAGACTCCAGTGGGGGAGGAGGATGACAGCCATCTGTCAGACTTTATCCAGGATGACCGGATCCAGGTGCCTGCGGATGCGGCGGATTTTTCCATGCTTAAGGAGCAGCTGGAAGAGGTGCTTCACACCTTGACGGACAGAGAGCGGCAGGTGCTCTGTATGCGGTTTGGCCTTTTGGACGGAGAGGGCCGGACTTTGGAGGAGGTGGGCCGGGAGTTCAATGTGACCAGGGAGCGGATCCGCCAGATTGAGGCAAAAGCCCTCAGAAAACTGCGCCATCCAAGCAGAAGCAGAAAGCTTAAGGATTTTCTGGAGTAAAGACAAAAGAAAGAGGATGTGAGATTTGTGGAGAAACGAATTTGTTTATCGCCCAGACTTATGGCCATTGCCGCCATGGTGGAGGAGGGGAGCCTTCTGGCAGATATCGGAACAGATCACGGATATCTGCCCATTTGGCTTTTAGAAGAAAAGCGAATCCCTTCGGCCATTGCGGTGGATGTGCAAAAAGGTCCCCTGCTCCGGGCAAAATCCCATGTGGAGGAACGGGGACTTTCCAGTCTGGTGGATTTACGGCTTGGCGACGGGCTTTCGGTTCTTTCCCCGGGGGAGGCGGATGCGGCAGTTCTTGCCGGAATGGGAGGCCCTCTCATGGCCCGGATTCTTAAGGAAGGGCAGAAAACGGCAGAGACCTTTCGCTATCTGGTCCTTTCTCCCCAATCGGATCTTTTTTCCTTTCGACATTATCTGCTGACAAATGGATATCGGATTCTGGACGAAGATATGGTTTTTGACGAGGGAAAATATTATACGGTGATCAAGGCTGCGCCTTCTAGACAGGGGAGGGGAGAGGAAAAAGGAGAAAGGCCTTGGGATTACATAGAAAAAGCTTACGGACGATACCTGCTTCAGTCTGGAAAACCTGTGGTTCTCAGGTTCTTAAAGAAAGAGAAGGAGAAGTATGAAGCCATAAAAGAGGGGCTTTTTCTGGCAAAGGGGGGACGGGCGGAAGAGAGGCTTTCTCAGGTGGAAAGAGAGCTTTTGGCCCTTGAGAAAGCCATTGCCACGGCAAAGGTGGCAGAGGATAAAGATGGGCAGTGAGAGAACAGGAACAAACAGCAAAGGAGTAGGAGAAAAATGAAAACCTGTGGACAGATTGCAGCCTGGTTTGATCGGAAGTGGCCGGAGGCCCTGGCCTGTTCTTGGGATAACGTGGGGCTTTTGGCAGGTAGAGCGGACAAAGAAGTGCATACGGTGTATGTGGCCTTGGACGCCACGGAACAAACCATAGAGGCAGCCATCCGGGCGAGAGCAGATATGCTGCTCACCCATCATCCGCTGATTTTCGGCGGCGTAAAACAGGTAAGTGACAAGGATGCTCTGGGGCGGCGGCTTCTGTCCCTGATCAGGGCAGATATTTCCTGCTACAGCGGCCATACAAGCTTTGATATCGCAAGAGGCGGGATGGCGGACCTGGCGGCAGGACAGTTCGGTTTTTTTGACGAATCGCGGGAGCTTTGTCCCCTGGAGGTGACTGGGGAGCAGGACGGAGCTTTGGTGGGAATCGGAAAAGTTGGGACTTTAAAGGAACTTGTGGATATTGAAGAGCTTTCCCAAATAGTGAAGGAGAGGTTTGGGATCCCGGCCGTGAATGTCTGTTCCTCCAAAAAACAAATCCGCAAGGCCGCCCTCTCCCCCGGGTCGGGAAAGAGTATGATAAAAGCAGCAGTGTCAGCAGGAGCTGATGTACTGATCACCGGAGATATGGGACACCATGAGGGACTGGATCTTGTGGCGGAAGGAGTGTCCCTCATAGACGCTGGGCACTACGGTCTGGAACATATTTTTGTGGACGCAGTGGCAGATGAACTGGAAGCAGAAGGAGCCGGACTCAAAGTAATCCGGGCCCCCCTCGCTTATCCATACAAGATACTGTAAAGTGATAAATTTGAGGAGGTATTTTTATGTGGAACGTAACGCTGAATGGAAGAGAATTTGAGGTGGAGGAGAACAGCAGTCTTTTGTCTTTAGCGAAACGGGTGCAGGGTGAATATGCCCACGATATCCTGCTGGCAGCAGTGGATGGAAAGCTGGCAGAATTACATAAAACGGTGACAGACGGCAGTCATGTCCGCTTTTTTACAGCGGCAGATAAGCCTGGCATCCAGACCTATCACCGCAGCATGATCTTTCTTTTGGTGAAAGCAATCTACAAAGTGGCAGGCCGGGAGAACCTGGATAAGGTGCTGGTGGATTTTGCAGTCAGTAAAGGTGTTTATGTGGACATCCGTGGGCGGGCGCTGGTGGACGGAGCCTTTGTCACAAAGGTGGAGGCAAAGATGCGGGAGCTGGTGGAAGAAAAGATTCCCATTGACAAGCGGAATGTCTCTACAGACGAGGCGGTGAAGCTGTTCGGCCAGTATCACATGTATGACAAAGAGAAACTTTTCCGCTATCGGAGAGTGTCCAGGGTCAATCTTTATCGGATACGGGGATTTGAGGATTATAATTACGGCTACATGGTGCCGGATACGGGATACCTGAAATATTTTAAGCTGTATCCCTTTGACGGAGGAATTGTGATCCAACTTCCGGTCCAGAGTAAGCCGGAGGAAGTCCCGGATTTTAATCCCGGTGAAAAAGTTTACCGCTGTCAGAAAGAGTCTTCCAAATGGGGAGAGACCCTTGGCGTGGACACGGTCGGAGATCTCAATGAATGGATTGTAAATGGTTCAATCGGTGATCTGATCTTAGTCCAGGAGGCCCTTATGGAAAAACGACTGGGAGAAATTGCTACGGAGATCGCGGCAGACCGGAAAAAGAAATTTGTCATGATCGCAGGACCTTCCTCATCTGGAAAGACCAGTTTTTCCCACAGGCTCTCCATTCAGCTTCGCACTCTGGGGTTAAAGCCTCATCCCATTGCCCTTGACAATTATTTTGTCAACAGGGAGGATACCCCTAAGGATGAATTCGGAGAATATAATTTTGAATGCCTGGAGGCCATTGATGTGAAGCAGTTCAACCAGGATATGACAGAACTTCTGGCGGGAAAAACAGTGGCCATGCCAACATTCAATTTTAAGAAAGGAAGGCGGGAATACAGGGGCGATACCCTGACTTTGGGGGCGGAGGATATCCTGGTCATTGAGGGAATTCATGGGTTGAATGATAAATTGTCCTACAGCCTGACTCCGGAAAATAAATATAAAATTTATATCAGTGCGCTGACTCAGCTCAATGTAGATGAGCACAACCGGATTCCCAGCACGGACGGGAGACTGATCAGACGGATGGTGCGGGATGCCAGGACCAGAGGGACGGCGGCCAAAGATACCATTGCCATGTGGCCTTCTGTCCGGAGAGGCGAGGAGGAAAATATTTTCCCCCATCAGGAATCGGCGGACGTGGTCTTCAATTCGGCGTTGATTTATGAACTGGCGGTACTCAAGCCTTATGCAGAACCGCTTCTTTTCGGGATCCCAAAAGACGCGCCGGAGTATGTGGAGGCCAAACGGCTGCTTAAGTTTTTTGATTATTTCCTGACTGTGGTGAGTGACAATATTCCCAACAATTCTCTGCTGCGGGAATTTATGGGAGGAAGCTGTTTTAATGTATAGGGTTTGCAGCCGGGGAACAATGTAGAGGAAGGACAGAGAAATGGACAGAGACAAAGAACAGGGGCAGGGTCTGGAAACGCTGGCCGGCTATGCAAAGGAGCTGGCGGCGGGAAACCTTCTGGCAAGGCTTCCAAAGGAGAGCGGGAACTTTGAGGGGACCTTGAAAGAGCTCAGAGTGAGCCTGGAGCAGATCAGAGAGCGGATGGCGGCCTGGAGAGAGGAAGCCATCGGGGCAAAAAAATATGCGGAACTCATTGAGAATGACAATGAGCTTCTTGTGGAGCTTCTCAGCAAACGGAATGAATGGCTGCTCGTGGTTGATGCGGATAGTAAGGAGATTCTGTACTGTAACAAACGGGAAAAGGGGAAAGACGGCGGCTCAATAGTCTGTGAAACCTGTAGAAAACGCCTTTCCTTCCGGTCAGAGCTTTTGGACTGGAGCGCGGAGAATGGACAAAATGACCAGTATAATGTGTGGGAGATCGAAGGCGAGAATGAGACATATTACCGCATCACATCTTTTCCTGTGGAGTGGAAAGACCGGAGGTCCCATGTACATATTGTAGTGGATGTCACAGACGAGAAGCAGACGGCTCACACGCTGGCAAGCAAAGCGTATCATGACCCGGGAACCGGAATCAGAAACCGTCTCTTTTTTGAAGAATATATGGAAAATATTCTGGCAGAACAGAGGGAGGCAACCCTTTGCTATCTGGATCTGGACGGTCTGAAATATGTCAATGATACCTTCGGGCATCTGGAAGGAGATATTTATATCCAGAATTTTGTGGAGATGATCCGGAGCAGTTTCCGCAATGACGACACTTTTGCCAGAACAGGGGGAGATGAATTTTGTCTTGTTCTTACCGGGCGGATGAAAACCCTCATTGATCACAAAATGGCAGAGATTCTACATACCTTCCAATCCACCCGTTATGCCCAGTACCAGTGCAGCTTCAGCTATGGTATTGTGGAGATTGAAGGGAAGGACAATGAGTGGACTCTGGATGAGATCCTTCAAAAAGCGGATGCCGCCATGTATGAATGCAAGCGCAGGAACAAAGAAAAATATCCGACCCTTGTCAGGTAACGGCAGGAGGATAAAGCAGGCAGTCTTTGTCGGATTTTGGAAAATAATGGCTGACAAGCTCCTTCTGTCTGTGATATAATGAAGCCGTGAAAGAGGAGGTGTAAGGATGGCTTTGACGAAGCAGGATCTGCATGCCATTTCAGGGCTTCTGGAGAACAGGTTAAAGTCAGAATTACAACCGATGAAGGACGGGATCGAAAGCCTTGGGACGGAGGTTGCACAGTTAAAATCCGGTGTGGACCAGGTGCTTGGCGAAACCGCCAAAATACAGCCGATAAAAGAAGATATCCAGCTTTTAAAAGAGGAAACTGCAGGGTTTAAGACAGATGTGGGGATTTTGAAGATCGACATGGTGACCTTTAAATTTGACCTGTCAGACACCAAAGAGGAGGTGCGCTGTCTCAAGCGAAAAGTGGAGAATGTAGTGGTACCCCAGATGCTTCTTTTGGGAGACGGGCGCTCTGGCAGGGAGGAGTGGTCTGTTGTAGAGGAAGAACGTCTGGATGCCCTTGAGGCAGATGTGGCCCTTTTGAAAGAGAAAATGGCCAAGCAGGAGAAACAACTACAGAGGCTGGCATAAAGTACCATGCGGCAGGGAGAGCATTCCTTGCCGCCTTTCTTTTACAATATGGTATAAACTAATTTTTTATTGTAAAATTTCGCTGGAACATGGTATACTGATAAAAGGCTTTTGTTCCAAAACGTTCTCACTTTAAGACCAAAGGAGGAGGCCCATGAACCGCTGTATGGAAATTCAGGCGCAGATCACAGATTATATCGACGGGAGCCTGCCGCCGGACCAGCTTGAGGGATTTATGACCCACATCAATTCCTGTGAGGAATGCAGAGAAGAACTGAATATTTATTATACACTATATCTGGGAATCCTGCAGTTGGAGCATGAGGACGAAGAGGTTAAGGAGCTTTGCGACCTGGATGGTGCCTTGGCGGAGGAGCTGGAGCATTCGGAGCGGCTGATCAGACGCCGCCATTTTCTGCAGGGTCTCCGCTATGTGATCTATACGACGGCATTTTGGTGTATCTTTGCGGCAGTGCTGTTTCAGCTTCGGATTTTTTCAGATTTGGGTGTGATATAGAAAGGGAAGAACATGGAGGAAAAGATCGTACTTATCGACGGTTACAGTATTTTGAACAGAGCCTTCTATGGCATTCACGCGGGAATGACGAATTTTGAGGGACTTCACACCAATGCGGTATACGGGTTTTTAAATATTCTGTTGAAAATACTGGATGAGGAGAATCCAGAGTATCTGGCAGTGGCTTTTGACGTAAAGGCGCCGACTTTCCGTCATAAGCTTTACGAGGCTTACAAAGGAACCAGGAAAGGAATGCCAGATGAACTCCACGAGCAGGTTCCCATCACAAAAGAGGTTCTTTCTGCCATGGGAATTCCCACAGTAGAACTTGCCGGTTACGAAGCTGACGATATTCTTGGGACCCTTTCTGCCCGCTGCGAGACGGCGGGACTTTCCGTAGTTTTAGTCTCAGGAGACCGGGATCTTTTACAGCTTGCCAGCAGAAAGACAAAAGTGCGGATTCCAAGGACAAAGGCCGGGCAGACAACAGTGGAAGACTATTTGGAACAGGACGTGATGGAGCGGTTGGGAGTCACGCCGAAAGAGTTTATCGACGTGAAAGCTCTGATGGGCGATTCCTCTGACAATATTCCGGGGGTGACGGGGATTGGGGAAAAGACAGCTTATGCCTTGATTAAAGAGTACCACAGCCTGGAAGCCATCTATGAAAGCCTGGAGATTATTAAGCCGGAGCGGGCGAAAAAAGCCCTGACCAACGGCAGAGAACAGGCAGAGCTTTCCCGAACGCTGGCCACAATTGACAGGGAATGTCCGGTGGAGTTCTCTCTGGAGGCGGCGAGAGTGGGAGAACTGTTTACGCCAGAGGCTTACGAGCTCATGAAACGGCTGGAACTTAAGAGCCTTTTAAACCGGTTTGAGGCGGGAAACCAGACGAAAAATGCAGTAGAAAAGCAGTTCCTTTTGGTAGATGATCTTTCTGGCGCAGAGCGGGCTTTTGAAGAGGCGTCCCTGGCAGAATGGGTCGGATTGCAGCTCATTGCAGAACAGGGGGAAATCCTGGGGCTTTCTTTGGCCTGGGGGGAAGAGGATATTTATTTTATTGAGGCCAAAGGCCTTTTGACTGGAGAATATCTGGCAGAGAAGACGGCCGGACTTTGTGAGCAGAAAAAAGAGGTCTGGGCGCTGGATCTGAAAGAGATGCTTCCTTTTTTGGAGGCTTCAAAAAAGAGCGAGTTTTCCGAAAAAGAGGGACTTTCGGATGCATGCGTCGCCGCATATCTTTTGAATCCCCTCAAGAGCGATTATACTTATGACGGACTGGCCGGAGAATATCTTGGGATGACGGTACCTTCCCGGAGCGACCTTCTGGGAAAGGCGGCATATGGGACGGCCCTGTCTGAAAACCCCAAGGCCGCCCTTACCTGTTTTGGCTATATGGCCTACACAGCTTTTGCGGCAGGTCCCATCCTCAAAAAAAAGCTGGAGGAAACGGGGATGAGCGACCTGTTTCTGACCATAGAGATGCCTTTGATCTACAGCCTGTACCATATGGAGCGGGAGGGGATCCAGGTAGAGCGGGAGGAGCTTTCCGCTTACGGAGAAACGTTAAAAGTGCAGATTGAAAGGCTGGAGGGGGAGATCTATGATCTTTCCGGGGAGCGCTTTAACATTAATTCCCCCAAACAGCTTGGGGTGATTCTTTTTGAAAAGCTGGGGCTTCCTTATGGAAAGAAGACAAAAACTGGGTATTCCACGTCAGCGGATGTGCTGGAGAAGCTGGCGCCAGAGCATCCTTTTGTGGCGAAGATTCTTGAGTACCGGCAGCTTGCAAAGTTAAAGTCCACCTATGCGGACGGGCTGACAGCTTTTATCGCCCGGGACGGACGGATCCATGGAAAGTTTCACCAGACCATTACGGCCACTGGGCGCATCAGCAGTGCGGAGCCGAATCTGCAGAACATTCCGGTCCGCATGGCCCTGGGACGGGAAATCCGGAAAGTCTTTGTGCCTAAAGAGGGATTCGTATTTGTGGATGCAGATTATTCCCAGATCGAGCTTCGGGTCCTGGCCCACATGTCAGGGGATAAACGTCTCATTGAGGCGTATCATCAGGCAGAGGATATTCACCGGATCACAGCCTCCCAGGTGTTCCATACCCCTTTTGAGGAAGTCACCGATTTACAGAGACGAAACGCCAAAGCAGTGAATTTTGGGATTGTTTACGGCATCAGCGCCTTTGGGCTCAGTGAAGGACTAAGCATCAGCCGGAAGGAAGCAGTGGATTATATTGATCAGTATTTTGAGACCTATCCTGGGGTTAAGGCGTTTTTGGACGGGCTGGTGATTCAGGCGAAGGAACAGGGCTATGTATCCACCCTCTATGGGCGCAGGCGCCCTGTTCCGGAGCTTGCTTCTTCCAACTTCATGCAGAGAAATTTCGGGGAGCGGGTGGCCATGAACAGCCCCATCCAGGGGACGGCTGCCGATATTATGAAGATTGCCATGGTGGGAGTTGACCGGAGGCTGAAAAAGGAAGGGTTAGCGTCCAGGCTGATCCTGCAGATTCACGATGAGCTTTTGGTGGAAACTGCACTTTCTGAAGTAGAGCAGGTAAAAGCTATTCTCCGTGAGGAGATGGATGGGGCGGCGAAGCTTTCGGTGCCACTGGAGATTGATATGAATGTGGGAAAGAGCTGGTTTGAGACGAAATAGGTGTCATAAGCGATGGAGAAAACGATGAGGGTAATTGGCGTAACCGGAGGCGTCGGAGCCGGAAAAAGCATGGTTTTGGAATTCCTGAAAAAAGAACACAAGGCCAAGCTCTTTTGTGCCGATGAGATCGGCAGAGAACTGATGAAACCGGACGGCGCCTGTTTTGCTCCGGTGGTAAGGGCTTTTGGAGAGGCAGTTGTGAAGGCAGACGGAGAGCTGGACCGGGGAGAGATCGCAAAGATCGTGTTTGGAGACGAAGAAGCCCTGGGACGGCTGAATGGAATAATTCATCCGGCGGTCCGCCGGGAGATTGAAACCGGACTAGAAGAGCTTAAAGAAGAAGAACTTGCTGTCATTGAATCTGCCATTCTCTTAGAAGCAGGATATGAAGATATTTGTGAAGAAATCTGGTATGTGTACGCCAAGGAAGAGACAAGGATAAACCGCCTTATGGAAAGCCGGGGCTACAGCAGAGAGCGATGCCTTGAGGTGATGAAAAGCCAGATGGGGGAGGAAGAGCTTCGCAGGAGAGCCACGGCAGTCATCGAAAATGACGGTGATAAGGAAGCGGTGAGGGAACAGATTCAGGCACTGCTTAAAACAGGAAGTGAGGAAGAAAAACGATGAGGCTTGTGAGCATTGCCAGCGGAAGCAGCGGAAACTGCATTTACGTGGGCACGGACACCACCCACATTCTGATTGATGCGGGGATTTCGACAAAACGAATCGAGGAAGGGCTTGCGGGCCTTGGAATAAAAGGAAGCGAACTTTCGGGGATTTTGATCACCCATGAGCATTCCGATCATATCGGAGGGCTGCGGGTATTTTCCAAAAGATATGAGATCCCCATCTATACGACAAAAGAGACCTTTGAGGGAATTCTTGGTTCCAGGAGCGTTGGCGGTCTTCCAGACGGCCTCCACCGGGAGATTTTCCCGGACGAGGCATTTTCCATTGGGGATATGGAGATTACGCCCTTTTCCATAGAGCACGATGCGGCAAATCCCTGCGCCTTCCGGGTGGATGCGGGAGGTTCTTCGGCGGCGGTGGTCACGGATCTTGGAAATTACAGTCAATATACGATCAATCACCTTCTGGGGCTGGATGCGATTCTTCTAGAGGCCAATCACGATATTCGTATGCTAGAAACAGGTCCCTATCCCTATTATCTGAAACGGAGAATTATGGGAAACAGCGGGCATCTCTCCAATGATTCGGCGGGACAGCTTTTGGGCGAGATTCTCCATGACGGCTTTAAAAAGGTACTTTTGGGGCATCTGTCAAAAGAAAATAACTATGCGGATCTGGCTTATGAGACGGTCCGGCTGGAAATTAATTCCGTGGGAAATGGTTATCTGGGAACTGACTTTGACATTGCCGTGGCTGACAGAAACCGGATGTCGGAAATTATTGATATATAAGAGATGCTTTTTATCATACATAAAAATGAAGGAGAATAATTATGAAAAAGACAATTATCACGGTAGTTGGGAAAGATACCGTAGGGATCATTGCGAAGGTATGTACTTATCTGGCCAACAACCGCGTAAACATCGAGGACATTTCCCAGACCATTCTTCAGGGCTATTTCAATATGATGATGATCGTGGATGCAAGCGAATCGGCGAAGCCCTTTGGCGACATGGTGGAGGAACTGGACCAGATCGGCGGCGAGATCGGTGTAAAGATCCGCTGTCAGCATGAGGATATCTTCAACAAAATGCACAGAATTTAAGGGGACTGGCCATGATAAACAGATTCGAAGTGGATGAGACCAATAAAATGATCGAGCAGGAGAAACTGGATGTCCGCACGATCACCATGGGGATCAGCCTGTTGGATTGTATTGATTCTGATATTCAGAAAGTAAACGAAAATGTATATAAGAAAATTGTTTCCAGGGCCAGAGATCTGGTGAAGGTGGGGAGGGAGATCGAGGTAAAATACGGGATCCCCATTGTCAATAAACGGATCTCCGTGACCCCCATTTCCCTGGTGGGAGGCGCGGCCTGCAAAACCAAGGCAGATTTTGTGTCCCTGGCGAAAACGCTGGACAGGGCGGCCAGAGAAGTAAAGGTCAACTTCATCGGCGGATACTCTGCCCTGGTCAGCAAAGGGATGACACCGGCAGAGGAACTTCTGATCCGCTCCATCCCTGAAGCTCTTGCTTCCACAGAGAGGGTTTGCAGTTCCGTCAATGTGGGTTCCACAAAGACCGGGATCAACATGGATGCGGTGAAGCTGATGGGACAGGTCATCAAGGAGACCGCAAAAGCCACAAAGGAAGCGGACAGCATAGGCTGCGCCAAGCTGGTGGTATTCTGCAATGCGCCTGATGACAACCCGTTTATGGCAGGTGCTTTCCATGGAGTGACGGAGGCAGATGCCGTGATCAATGTGGGAGTCAGCGGCCCCGGCGTGGTGAAGAGGGCCCTGGAAAAAATCCGAGGTGAGAACTTTGAAACCCTCTGTGAGACCATCAAAAAAACGGCTTTTAAAGTGACTCGTGTAGGACAGCTTGTGGCGAAGGAGGCTTCCGGCCGTCTGGGCGTGCCCTTTGGGATCGTGGATCTTTCCCTGGCGCCCACTCCGGCAGTGGGAGACAGTGTGGCAAAGATCCTGGAAGAGATTGGTCTGGAGAGCGTGGGAGCCCCTGGTACCACGGCGGCTCTTGCCCTCTTGAATGATCAGGTGAAAAAGGGAGGCGTCATGGCGTCTTCCTATGTGGGCGGCCTTTCCGGGGCCTTTATTCCGGTCAGCGAGGATCAGGGAATGATCGATGCAGTGAACCGGGCTACCCTGACTCTAGAAAAGCTGGAGGCTATGACCTGTGTCTGTTCTGTGGGCCTTGATATGATCGCGATACCTGGGGATACCACGGCAGAAACCATTTCCGGGATCATCGCCGACGAAGCCGCCATCGGCATGGTCAATCAGAAAACCACGGCCGTCCGTCTGATTCCGGCTGAGGGAAAGAAGGTGGGAGATGTGGTGGAGTTCGGCGGCCTTTTGGGTTATGCGCCGGTGATGTCAGTGAACGGATATTCCTGTGCAGACTTTGTGAACCGAGGAGGAAGAATCCCAGCCCCCATCCACAGCTTTAAAAATTAAGGCAGGAGGGGTTCTTATGGATTTCGGATTAAGTGGAAAGACAGCCGTCATTTTCGGCGGGACCACAGGAATCGGAGCGGCGGCGGCCCTCCGTTTTGGAAAAGAAGGCTGTAAGGTGGCAGTCTGCAGCCGGTCGGAGGAAAAGGTGACGGCTTTTTGGGGACGGGCGAAGGAGGCAGGACTTTCGGAGGTGATGGCGGAATCTGTGGATGCCATGAACTATGAGGAGGCGGAGGCCTTTGCGGACCGGGTAGTAAAAAGATTCGGACGGATTGATATTTGGGTCAACTGCGCCGGAGGAAACCGGCACGGCCCTCTGCATACCTTGTCAGAGGAGGATTTTCGTTTTATCATGGACCAGAACCTGACGACCGTATTTTTCGGAATCAAGGCAGCTTCCAAATATATGATTCCCCAGAAGAGCGGGGTGATCGCAAGCGTCTCTTCCCTTTCATCAAAGACGCCTGTGGATTACCGGGTGACTTACGGGGCGGCCAAGGCGGGGGTCAATCTTCTCACCATCGGGGCGGCTTCTGAGCTGGCTCCTTATGGGATCCGGGTCAATGCAGTGGCGCCTGGTATCATTGACACGGCACTGTCTAAGAAGGCCATTTACGATCAGACGGATTACACCATGTCCATGATTCCTCTTCATCGGGCTGGTTCTCCGGAAGAGATCGGGGATGTGATTGTGTGCATGTGCAGCGACCGGTTCGGGTATATGACGGGAACGGTGGTCCATGTGGACGGAGGAAAAAATACGGTGGAGGACTCGGAGCTTCCCTGGAGAGAGCCCTGGGAGAAACCGGTCTGAAAAAAAGAATTGTATAAATTCAGCAGGATATCATATGTAGTTTCCTGTCGAAACAGGATAAAATAGAAATAGTAATCAGATTAAGAAAAGGAGAAGATACGATTATGGCAAAGTACAATGAAAACAAACCGGTACATACAGGAGATCCTGTGGTCGAGATGAAGCGCAGCTGTATTGAGCACCGCGCCTACTGGATGGCTCTGCTTCTGGATGAAGTGCGCAAAGCGGGCGGCGATTTGGAGAAAGTGGGACGTGCGGCCATCGACCGCTGCGGCTGCTTCCAGATCGACGAGAATTTCAGAGACAAGATGAATGACAAGATGAGCCTGAAAGAATTCGGCGATCTTTTCATGGCAGAACCCATTGGTTTTGAGAATAAAGCTGTGGAGATCAGCGAGGATGTTATGCATGTGGAGATGCATTATTGTCCTTTGTTAAACGCCTGGAGGAAGCTGGGCTTTTCCGATGAGGATTGTGCCCTGTTCTGTGACATCGCCATGGAAGGCGACAGAAGATTCGCAGAGAAGATGAATTGTGAGTTCTCTCTGCCGAAGAAGATCGCAGATGGCGATGACTGCTGTGATCTGTGCTTTACGAGAAGGAAATAAAAATAAGCAGACATGCATCAACAATCTAAAAATCGGGTGGCCTTTAGGGCGGCACTCATAAAACAGTATTAGATAATTGGAATTGTTTTCGGAAACGGCGTAGCTTGCGGGCTATGCCGTTTCCCTGTTCTTTAGGTCTTTTGGCAAGGACGCGGGAAGGGTTCCCACAAGGTCATAGGATATGTCTATCTGCTGTACCCTATGCCTTGTTGATTTATCCTGGATAGTGTCAATAGTTTTTCGCAAATTTAATTCCTGCCGTTCAGTAGCTGGCAGTTAACCGGCTATGATA